>CACIWG010000001.1 GCA_902590245.1 uncultured SAR116 cluster alpha proteobacterium
ATGATAATAAATATTTGATTGAAAAGGATACTCAATAAAAGTCTTAATTAAAAACATTGAAACTATTGTATCAGGTGATCATTCTAATCCCCTTATCCCTGGTGATAGTATTTTATTGAAAGACGGTTTTATTGATAAAATTGGAAATTCAAATTTCAAAAATTCAGAAAATTGTGATGTCATTATAGATGCTGATGGAGCAACAATTACCCCAGGCTTCATTGATTCACATGTTCATATAACATTTGGTGATTATACACCCAGACAAAATACAATTGGCTATCTTTCAAGTTATTTACATGGAGGAACAACAACTTCAATTACTGCATCAGAGGTTCATGTTCCAGGACGTCCAAATGACCCTGAGGGAGTTAAAGCATTAGCTATAGCAGCAAAGAAATGCTTTGATAATTATAAACCAGGTGGGATGACCGTGTATGCAGGTTCAGTAATTATTGAACCCGGCTTAACACCTAATGATTTTTTAGAATTGAAGAAGAAGGGTGTTTGGCTTGCAAAAGCTGGTTTTGGTAACGTTAAATCTGCTGATGAATATATTGAATTAGTAAAAAATGCAAAACAAGCAGGGCTTTTAACAACATTACATACTGGTGGTGCGTCCATCCCTGGTTCATTTCCCATTACAGGTAATGACTTAATTAATATCAACCCTGATGTGTCTTTTCATATTAATGGCGGCCCTGTTTCAATTGATGATAAATACTTTAAAATTATCTCAAAAGATACAAATATTTTTATGCAAGTTTGTACTGCTGGTAATTTAAGAACAGCAATAATTTGTGCTAATGAAGCTTATCAAAACAATGTATTTGACAGATTTTTAATAGCTACAGATACACCTACTGGAAGTGGGATAATGCCTTTAGGAATAATCTACACCATTAGTCAAATTTCATCACTTTCTAAATTATCTCCAGAATTACTCATAGCTGCTGCCACAGGTAATGTTGCTAAAGCTTATGGAATAAATTCTGGATTTATAAAAAAAGGGTTTATAGCAGACTTACTGATAGTAGATGCCCCTTTAGGTGGCACAAAATCTAATGCTCTTGATGCTCTAAAAAATGGAGATCCATTTAGTATTGGATCTGTAATAACTTCAGGATTACCTCGATTTGTAGGTAGAAGTAAAAATACTCCACCTTCTATAAGAAATATAAAAATTGAAAAAAATAATATTTTAGAAAAATTTGAATAAAGGATAAGAAATGAAAAATGAGGTAAAAGGACTTAAAATAAGAAAATGGATTGAGTATTTTGAAGAAACACTCGAAAATGAAACTGGTGTAAAATTTGATAATGAACCAATACGAAAATATGCGGTTGGGGCAATTTTAAAAAACCCTTATGCAGGTAAATTTTCACAAAATCTAGATTTACTGATTAATCCATCAAAAGACCTTGGTATTGCTTTTGGCAATAGACTACTAAGATGTGCAAACGATAATCCAATTTTAAGTTATGGTAAATCTTGTATTGTTGGAACGCTCGGTGAATATGAGCATGGAAATGCTTGTTTGACAACAACTTTTGCAGATCCAATTCGAGAAGCTATTGGTGGAGGAGTTGCATGGATACCTTCTACAGGTAAAATTGGCAGTCCAGGAACTGAAATAGATATTCCTTTTGCACATAAAGATGCCATCTATGCTAGATCATTTTATGATACATTAACCATATCAATTAATGATGCTCCTAAACCGGATGAAATTTTGGTGTTATTTGCTGCAGCCTCAAGATCTAGACTACATGCTAGATTAGGCGGATTAGAAGAAAAAGATATTGTTGGTAATGACGGTTTAAGATAACTTTAATGTGAAACATTGAAAGCAATTTTGTTTTTTTGTAAAATAAAATTATTATATTTTTATGATCACGGAGAGTTTATTGGGTACTGATTTTTTAATCAAAAACGCAAAAGAAATCCAAGTTGTTATAGATAATAATGCATCTGAAATAGAAAAATTAGATCAAGAAATTGGTGATGGTGATCATATATTTAATGTTCAAAGAGGAATTAAACTTGTAATTGAGTCAGAGCCAATAATTAAACATTTATCAATGTCAAAAGCTTTAAATCAAATAGCTATGAAAATTTTATCAGGTATTGGAGGTTCTTCTGGTGCTTTGTTTGGTACACTATTCATGACTATGTCAAAAGTTAGCAATATTGATGACGGTGTTGATTATAAAAAAGCGATAAATATGTTTGTAGATGGTGTAGAGGCGGTTAAGCAAAGAGGTAAGGCTGATGTAGGAGAAAAAACAATGATGGATGTTTTGATACCAGTTGCTAATTGCTTAAAACAAGGAATTGAGAAAAACAAAGATCTTAAAGATTTAATGAGGGAAGCTATAGAAGAAGCTGAAAAAGGGATGTTATCAACTAAGGATTTATTAGCTACAAAGGGTAGAGCTTCTTTTTTGGGTGAGCGTTCTAAGGGACATATTGATCCAGGCGCTCGCTCTTCACAGCTAATGATTAGATCAGTGTGCATGTCAATATTAAATACTTAGGAGAAAGATATGAAGAAATTTTTAAACTCAAAAGATGACTTTTTGAAAGAGAGTTTGCAAGGATTTGGTGCTGCACATCAAGATATTATAACCTGTCATTATGATCCAAATTTTATAACTAGATCTGAGGCGACTAAAAGGGGAAAAGTAGCTATAATAAGTGGTGGAGGAAGTGGCCATGAACCGATGCATGGTGGATTTGTAGGGTATGGAATGTTAGATGCTGCTTGCCCAGGATTTATTTTTTCATCTCCATCTCCAGATCAAATGATTGCAGCTTCTGAAAAAGTTGATGGTAGTGCAGGAACTTTGTTTATCGTTAAAAATTATTCTGGTGATATAATGAATTTTCAAATGGCATCAGAAATGATGACTGGAGTTAGTGAAACTGTTTTGATTAACGATGATGTAGCTGTTGAAGATTCATCTTATACGACTGGACGAAGAGGTGTTGCCGCCACTGTAATTGTTGAAAAAATTGTTGGTTCTCTTGCAGAGACAGGAGGTAGTCTAAAAGAGTGTAAAATTCTAGGAGATAAAGTTAATAGAAACTCAGGTTCTATGGGAGTGGCTTTTTCGAGCTGTACAGTACCTGCTGCTGGAAAACCCACTTTTAAACTTGGTCCTGATGAAATGGAATTTGGTGTAGGTATTCATGGAGAGCCAGGTAGGAGAAGAGATAAAGTACAACCTGCACAAGAAATTACAAATGAGTTATTAGGTGTAATAATTGAAGACTTAAAATTAGAAAACAATGGTGAGATTTTATTATTTGTTAATGGTATGGGTGGTACACCTCTAACAGAGTTGTATCTTCTCTATGATAATGCAAAAAAAACTCTTGATAATAAAAACATAAAGATTTCAAGATCACTAGTTGGAAATTATTGTACATCCTTAGAGATGCAAGGTGCCTCTTTCACCATTACTAAGCTTGACCAAGAATTAAAAAAGCATTGGGATTCACCTGTTCACACAGCTGCTATGAGATGGGGTTTATAAAAAAATCTAAACCCGAATTACTATTAAATAATAAGTATTGGAAGTAACCAATTGTAAGTATGTAATTTTATAAAATATTTTTTTAGGGGCAAGATTTGCACTTACAAACTAAGGGGAGAGCCATTCTCCTTTCCAATTATTTGTCTTTTTGTAATTAGCACGAATATGTTCAACCCCTAAAAGCAATAGCTGAATTGATTCTATATGACATATCAAAACGGCAAAACGTTTATGATCTGGGGCATGATCATAGGCAAAAGGACTTTCAATGACGCTACCAGGGTTAGGAATAGTTCCATAAGCAACTCTAGAGTTAGTTGGAACATTTTTCCAAATTGGAATAATAGTGTCCCCAACCTTAATTTCAATAACAACATCCATTTGAATTTGTAATTTGACTTTTGGTAGCCAAATATGAATTCCAGCACGAGGGTTTCTTTTGAGATCTAACATTTTTGAAGAAGCGGTATCAGTATGGAACTCTATCTGGTTATTTTTCCTATCGCTCCGTCTCATTACTAAAGTACGTGCATTTGGAATACCATCATGACTTGATGTTACAAAAGTAGGGTGTCTTGCAGGTGATTTTTTGTCGAACTTTCCGCGACAGATCTGTGCCCAACCAAAGTCCAAAAAATCATCTAATTTTTGAAAAAATTTCATTTATATAATACTTAAAATTGAATCTTTGAATTGTAAACTAGAATTATTTAATGCATAAAAACATTCCATAATTGTATATATAGATTATTATATTCATGTTAGAAAAGGAAGTATAGTTGTTTAAAAGAAATTCACATTGTGATGAATGTAATTGTCCTTACAAAATAGTTTGGAATTGTAAGAAAAATATATTTGAAAAAGATTGGTTGTATTTATGTTACAATTGTATTCGATTAAACAAATATCTTTATGGAAAATATTTCAAATCACAATTTCAAAACATAAAAAGTTTTAGACGGTGTAAGTTAAATTTATCTAAAGTAGTTTTGCCATTACTTAAGGTAAATATATGATAAAAATATCTTCTTTTTAAATATGTCCATTTATTAAATCTATAAACAATTCACCATATTTTTTAAATTTTGTTGGGCCGACACCATCTATTTCGAGCATATCTATTTCGTTTGTGGGTTTGTTTTGTGACATTTGAATCAATGTGCTGTCATGAAATACAGCGTATGCAGGCAATCTTCGTTGTTTTGCAATATCTAGTCTTAATGATTTCAGCTTGTTTAATAAAATATTGTCATCCTTAGACAATTCTTTATTTAAATATTTTGTTGGTATAATAATATCTTTTACTTGTTTAGTTGGAATTTCTTTATACATAAACTTTTGTACATTTTTTAAAACTTGTATGCCTGTATTAGTTATCTCAATAGCACCATATTTTTGGAAATTTATTTTGAGGTGGCCATAAGCAAGCATTTGTCTTAAGAAAGATTGCCAAAATTCTTTTGTTTTATCCTTACCTAAACCATAAACTGATAATTTTTGATGGCCTTTATCTAAAATTTTTTTATCTTCCGAACCCCTAAGCACATTGATTATATGTACCTGACCATAAAACTGACCAGTACGGTATACTGTAGAAAGAAGTTTTTGAGCTAAAATAGTGCCATCAATTAAAGAAGGGGGATCAATGCAATTATCGCAATTATTACAATTTTCTGATTCCTCATCAAAATATGATAATAAAACTTTTCTTCTACATTCAGGTGTTTCACAATATGATAATAAATAATCTAATCTCTTATTTTCATGAAATTTGAATTTATCTTCAGAACTATTTTCTTCTATCATTCTTCTGCGAACAACCAAATCATCTAGTCCATAAATTAACAATGTATCTGAAGCATTTCCATCTCTGCCAGCTCTACCAATCTCTTGAGAGTACGCTTCTACACTTCCAGGGAGGTTTAAGTGTATAACAAATCTAATATCTGGCTTATCAATGCCCATCCCAAATGCAATTGTAGCTACAACTATGTGAGCCTGTTCAGTCATAAAAGCGTCTTGAACATTCTTTCTAACCTGTCCATCTAAACCTGCATGGTATGTGCTTGCATTAAAGCCTTTATCATTTAGTAGTGAGGTAACCTCTTCTGTTTTTTTCTTTGATAAACAATAGATTATACCTGATTGTGATTTTCTATCTCTTAAATAGTCAAGTATTTGAGACTTCCAATTTGTTTTCTGGGTTATAGAAAGACTTAGATTTGATCTATCTAAACTTGAAATAAATACATTAACGTTTTTATTAAAAATTTTCTCAAGAATATCTAGTCGAGTTGTTTGATCTGCTGTTGCAGTAAAACCGATAATATTACTATTTGGGAATAAACTTTTTAATTGAGATAGTTGATTGTAATCAGGTCTAAAGTTATGTCCCCATTTAGAAACACAATGTATTTCATCAATAACAAATAAACCGATATCTAAAGTTTTTAATTGATTTAAAAAATCTTCTGACATGATTTTTTCTGGAGATAAATAAATAATTTTTTCTTTTCCATTTTTAAAATTATTCCATGATGAAGAACGTTCATCAAAAGTCATGTCGGAATGTATTTTTGCTGCTTGGACACCACATTCTTTTAAAGCAGAGACCTGATCATCCATAAGTGAAATAAGTGGTGAAATAACTACAGTTTTTTTGGAAGAAATAATTGCTGGTATTTGGTAACATAAAGATTTACCTGCTCCAGTTGGCATTATTGCAAGAGTATGATTTCCTGACAAAACACTATTAATAATTTTTTCTTGTTCATACCTATAAGATGAGTAACCAAAAGTATTGTTTAATACATCGAAAGCTTTTTTATTTAACTCAGTAATCAACATCTATAAATTTTAATATCTGTGACAAATAATATTAGAAATATTCATATTAATTTATATTACAATTAATGCGAATTAATTATAAATTTTTATTAAAATTTAATTGATTTGAAGGACAGGATGTCAGCCAAAGTATTTTGTAAGCAATTGTTTTGATTTATTAAATTATGAGGTAATTTAATCTTATTTCATAATTTGCCCCACATAAAAGTAAAATAATATTAAATATATATCCTTTACTATTAACTCCAGTCTTTCAAATATATCGAGATAATCAAAACTTTATTTAAAAAAATACGTAATGTAGTATTCGATTTTTTAGAATTACAAGTTTTACATATTTATATTTCATCAGATTAAAGCTAAATAAGTTAATTTATTTTTAATTTTCAATTTCTGCCTCAAAATTTTTCCCACAATTTTACCGTAGGTTGAAACTGACAGCAATAGACAATTTAATTAAGTATTAGTTGTAAATTATTGTAATTATAAAATAATTTATTACAATTTATAATTTGAAAAATATAAAGATTTTATTGATATGGCGGATGGGGTGGGATTCGAACCCACGAAGGGCTTTCACCCTTGCCGGTTTTCAAGACCGGTGCTTTCAACCGCTCAGCCACCCATCCAATTGATATAAGAAATAACAACAAGAATAATTTAAAGCAAGTTATAAATTTATCATTTTAATTGTTTAATATTTTATATATTTATATTACATTTTTAAAATGTCTCAAAATATTAATCCTGATGAAATTGTCTCACTTCAAGAATTTTATCAATTTGCTAAAAAAAATACTCCAGTTGAAACATGGGATTATATTATTGGTGCTGCTGATACTGAAACAACCTTTAAAAAAAATCGATATTCATTAGATAGTTATGCCTTTAAACCAAGAATTTTAAGAGACGTTGAGCATGTGGATACAAGCATTGAATTATTTGGATATAGTTTTTCACTTCCGGTTTTTTATGCACCAATAGGATCTATGCAAGATTTTGTTAAAAATGGTGCATTGAATTCAACATTATCTGCATCAGATAAAAAGATATTTCATATGCTTAGCTCTACTTGGTCTGGTGGTGTGGATATCATTGGAAAATCTGTAAATTATCCTAAGATTTATCAATTGTATATTCGTGGAGATGAAAGCTGGGTTGACGAACAGATTTCAAAAGCAATTGATAATGGATTTATTGCTCTATGTTTTACTGTTGATTTAGATGCGTATGGAAGAAGAGAGAGAGACCTTTTGAAAAGATATAAAACAACATCTAGAAAAACTGCCACTGGCCCAGAATATCAAATGAAGTTTTCATGGAAAGATGTTAGAAGAATTAAAAACAAATATAATTTACCAATTATTTTAAAAGGAATTGCAACAGAAGAAGATGCTAAAATCTGTGTTGATGAGGGAATTGATGTAATTTACATATCTAATCATGGTGGAAGACAATTAGATTATGGAATTGGGGGAGCAGATTTAATTCAATCAATATCAAAAGTTGTTCAGAATAAATCGAAAATTTTTTTTGATGGTGGTATCTGCCGTGGAACAGACGTGGTTAAGGCGCTTTCCCTAGGGGCTGACAGTGTTGGAATAGGGCGCTTGCAATGTTATGCAGCTGCAACGAATGGAAGAAAAGGATTAAATAAAATGATTGATATTTTAACACATGAAATATTAATATGTTTGAGGTTATTAGGTGTAAATAATTTAAATGATCTTAATGAAAATTATATTAAAAAAGATATTGCAATAGCTGAACCATCATTAACAAGTGCATTTCCATTAATAAGAGAAGGATATTAAATTTGTATAATAATACTCTAAAAATTAGGTACTTTAATAAAAAACTTTTTTTATTCCAAAAATTTAAAATATTTATAATATTTATTTTCTTTTTGAATTCTAATTCATATTATTCGTTTGCTAATGATAATTTTAAATTATTTTTAAACAATTTTTTAAATGAAAAGGTTTCAGTAAATTATGATAAAACAATAATAAATGATCTAAAGAAAAACTCATATTTCATAAAAAGGGTTGTTGAATTAGATAGATCACAACCTGAATTTACATTAACTTTAAATCAATACCTTAATAAAGCAGTATCTGCCAATCGTATAAATAAAGCTAAAAAACTCTATAAAGAGAATTATTCACTTTTAAAAAAAATTGAAAAATATTATAAGGTCCAACCTCGATTTATTGTAGCCTTGTGGGGCATTGAAACTGATTTTGGTCGTTACACTGGTTCATTTAAGGTCATACCATCTTTATTAACATTAGTTTATGATGGTAGAAGGGCAAAGTATTTTGAAAAGGAGTTTTTCTATGCTCTTGATATTATAAAAGACGGTCATGTGTCAATGAATAACATGTATGGTTCTTGGGCTGGTGCCATGGGACAATGTCAATTTATGCCATCAAGTTTTGTTAAATATGCACAAGATTGGAATAAGGATGGGAAAAAAGATATTTGGAAAACTAAATCTGACGTTTTTGCATCCGCTGCAAATTATCTTAAAAAAACTGGTTGGAATTATAATCAAACATGGGGAAGAAAAGTTTATATTAAAAACTTAACAAAAAAAATTAATGAAAAAAAAAAATATAAGTTATCTTATTTAAAAAAAATAAACATGTTAAATTTTGATAAAAAACCATTACCAAATTCTGATGTAACTGCAAGAATTATTTTTTTAAAAAATGAAAATGATTTTGGGTACATTGCATATCAAAATTTTGATAATATTTTAAAATGGAATCGTTCAAATTATTTTGCGATTGCAGTTGGAAGTCTCTCTGATTATATTTTATATGGTAAATAGTAGAATGATTAAATTTTTACTAACATTATCTTTATTTTTTTTTTCATCATGCACATCAGTTGAATTAGCTGCAAACTTAGGAAAAAAAGTTGTCTTTCAAAAAGATAAATTTAATAAAACTAATAGTATTTATAAAATTGGAAATCCATATGTTGTAGATGGTAGAAAATATTACCCTAAGAAAAATTTGAATTATGACGAAAAAGGTATTGCTTCATGGTATGGTCCAAAATTTCATGGGAAACTTACAGCGAACGGAGAAATTTTTAATCAATATAAATTAACTGCTGCACACAAAACACTGCCAATTCCTTCAGCAGTAAAAGTAACTAATCTTAAAAATAATAAATCATTGATAGTTAGAATTAATGATAGAGGACCATTTGTTAATGATAGGATTATAGATTTATCTTATCAATCAGCAAAAAAACTTAGTTTATTGAAATCTGGTACTGGCTATGTAAGAGTTCAAATTCTTAGATCTGAAAGTATCTTATTAGAAAAATTAGCAAAAAAAGGTCAATTTCCTGAAATTGATGAAATTACAAAAAAAACTACACCTCCGATCAATCAAGTAAGTTATTCTAATGTATCAATTAAAAAAATAGGTGAAAATAGTGTAAGTAACAATAGCGAAAAAACCTATAAAAAAAATGAAAATGAAACACAAATTGAAAAAGTACAAAAAAGGGTTCAAGTATTAAAAATAAATGGAAAAAATTATAAAATTTGGATACAAATAGCATCTTTTTCAACTCAAAAATCAGCAAATATATTGATGTCAAAATTTAAATCGATTCAAAAAATTAATATAAGAAAAACTAATATTAGTGGTAAGTCTTTTTACAGAGTTAGAGTAGGGCCCTTTAACGAAATTGAGGAAACTAAAGAAATTTATAACTTTTTAATTAATAGTGGTATGGAAGGAACAAAAATTTTTGTTGAATAATATTATGAAAATTAAAACTATTTTAACTTTAATTTTAATGATTATCCCTTTAAATGTTAATGCAAATTTTTTAAAATTAAATACTCCAGCAAAACAGGTAATTTTATATGACCATGAACTTAAACAAGTTTTATTTGAAAAAAACTCTAATGATCTTATGAAACCAGCCTCCATGGCAAAAATTATGACCGCATATATAGTTTTTGATAGATTACAAGAAGGTAGCTTAACTTTAGAAGACAAATTTGTTGTAAGCAAAAATGCTTGGCAAAAAGGTGGTTCTAGAACTTTTCTTAAACTTAATTCTGAAGTAACAATCAGTGATTTATTAATGGGTTTAATTGTACAATCAGGAAATGACGCTGCTATAGTGCTTGCAGAGGGTATTGCCGGTAGCGAAGAAGATTTCGCGCTCCAAATGAACCAATATGCAAATTCTTTAGAAATGAAAAATACTTTTTTTACAAACTCCACCGGATGGCCTCATGAAAAGTTAAAAACGACAGCTTATGACTTAATAATATTAACAGATGCTCTTATTAAAAATTTTCCAAAGTTATATAAACTATTTTTAGAAAAAGAATTTACATTTAACAATATTAAGCAGCCAAATAGAAATCCTTTACTAATTGGTCGTTATAAAGTACCTGGTGCAGATGGATTAAAAACAGGTCATACTAAGGAGTCTGGATACGGACTTATAGGTTCAGTTGTTAGGAAGGATAGAAGAATTACTCTTGTGGTAAATGGTCTTAATAGCATGCGACAAAGAGGAAAAGAAAGTAAAAGATTAATTGAACTAGCATTTAGAGAAACTTATTTACTAAATGTTTTTCAAAGAGAGCATTTTTTAACTACAGCTAATGTATGGCTTGGAGACAAATCTAAAATTAATTTAATGGCTGAAAAGCCATTAAAAATTCTTGTTGATAGATCATCATTAAGAATGATTAAGACAACAATTTTATGGAATGACCCAATTAAAGCGCCAATTAAAATTGGTCAAAAAATAGGAGTAATTAATATTAAGATACCAGGTAGAAATACTTTAAAACTAAATTTAGTTTCAAAAGACAATGTGAATGGATTGGGTCCAATTGATAAAATAAAATCTGCAATTAATTATTTGATCTTTGGTGGAGATGTAAATTAAAAGTATTCTTTCAAAAAAAACGATTGATAAAGGAATATTCATAACTTTTGAAGGTGGAGAAGGATCTGGTAAATCTACGCAAATAAATTTTTTATCAAAGTTTTTAACTGAACAAAATATTGCACATCTTACAACTAGAGAGCCAGGAGGCACAGATTTTGGGGAACAAATTAGAAAAATTTTAGTCCAAGGCAATGTAGATAAACTTGATTCTTATTCAGAGTTTCTTTGTTTTGCAGCTTCAAGAAGAGAACATTTAAAAAATATTATTTTACCCGCGTTATCTGATAATAAAATAGTTTTATGTGATAGATTTATAGATTCTTCAATAGTATATCAGGGAATGGTTGGTGGCTTAGATGAAGAAATTATATTGAAGGTTCATAATAATTTTTGTTTTAAAAAATATCCAGATTTAACTATATTGCTCAATGTAAATTCAAAAACTGGATTAGCAAGAAAAAATAAAACAAAATTAGTTGAAAATAGGTTTGAAAATTTCAAAGAAGAATTTCATGAACTTGTTCAAAAAAAATTTTTAGAGTTAGCAATTAAGCATAATGACAGATGTCGTGTCATTGATGCAAATAACGATAGAAACTTTATATTTAATGAAATTATTGATCAAATAAAACATTTCTTTTCAGTCAACGCATAATGAATGAAATTTTCTGTTCAAAAAAAATAAAAATATCTATTGAAAAAATTTTAAATCAACACAACACTTGTGCCTTTATTTTTCATGGTCAGGAGGGTGTCGGCAAAAGATCATTTGCAAATTATTTATCTAACAAGATATTACAATCAAAAAAGGAAAATAATTATTTTAAAATTGAAACGTTTTTAAAACTTAATCAGTTGCAGAAAAAAAATGAAAATCTTTTCTTTAATAGCACTCACCCTGATGTATTTATACTTGAAGAACAAAATAATAGATCTATAAAAATAGATAAAGTAAGAGAATTAAAAAAATTTTTAGGTCAAACACCATCTATTTCAGAATATAAAATAATCATTATAGATACTATTGAACAATTAACTATAAACGCAAATAACTCTTTATTAAAAAGTTTAGAAGAAACAAATCATAATACATATGTCTTTTTAATATCACACAATTTAGAAAATGTTATTAAAACCATTCAATCCAGAGTTTTTAAATTTTATTTTAACCCAATTTCAAAAGAAGAATTCATTTCTTTATTAAGTAATAAAAAAAAATTTAGCTTCAGCAATGAAGAGTTAATTTTAGTCAATAACTTATTTAATTTTAGCCCAGGTAAATTTATTCAATTTTACACTAAAGAAAACTCTTTAATAAATGACTATGTTCAGTTTATAGAAAATTTTACAACTAAAAATTCCTCACCAGAGAGAAAATCATGCATTATCAATATTGACCTGAATTTAAAAATATTATTTATAAATAATTTTATAAAGAACATTCTATCTTACTTTGTAGACAAAAAATTTAGTAGTTTAACAATTAATTTTGAAAAAGAAATTATTAAAAACTTAAATTTAAATAGCGTTTTAGTAGATAAAATATATAATGAATATAACTTGTTTCAGTCACTTCTGAGAGATGCTTTAGTATATAATTCAAACATAGATGATTTAATAGAAATTTTTTTAAAAAAAATTGATTTATGAAAAACTTTTATATAACTACACCAATTTATTATGTAAATGACTCTCCACATATTGGCCATGCTTATACGAGTTTATGCTGTGATTATATTGCAAGATTTAAAAAGTTAGATGGCTTTAACGTTAGATTTTTAACAGGAACAGATGAACATGGTCAAAAAGTTGAAAATGCAGCTAATGCTAAACAAATAGAACCGAAAGATTTTGTTAATGAAGTTTCAAAAAATTTTTTAAAATTAACTGATATCTTAAATTTATCAAATTCAGATTTTATAAGAACTACTCAGCAAAGACATTTAAACACTTGTGAGCACTTATGGAAAAAACTTTATAGTGAAGGTCACATTTATTTAGATAAATATTCTGGATGGTATTCTGTTAGAGATGAAGCTTATTTTCAAGAAAGTGAGCTAGTAGATGGCAAAGCTCCAACAGGAGCTGAAGTTGAATGGGTTGAAGAACCTTCATATTTTTTTAATTTGTCAAAGTGGCAAGGTAAATTATTGGACTTTTATAAAAAAAACCCTGATTTTATACTTCCACAATCTAGAAAAAATGAAGTCCTAAATTTTGTTAAAAGCGGGTTAAAAGACTTGTCAATAAGTAGAACTAGTTTTAGCTGGGGCATAAAAGTTCCAAATGACCCAAAACATATAATGTATGTATGGTTAGATGCTCTGACTAACTATATAACTTATTCGGGATACGGAGCTAATGAAAAAGAATTTAAAGTTAATTGGCCTGCTGATCTTCATGTTGTTGGAAAAGATATTTTAAGATTTCATGCTGTTTATTGGCCAGCTTTTTTAATGGCAGCGGATTTACTATTACCAAAAAGAGTTTTTGCACATGGATGGTGGACTAATGAAGGAGAGAAAATTTCAAAATCTCTTGGAAATGTTATTGATCCTTTTAAATTGATTGAGCAATATGGCTTAGATCAAGTAAGATATTTTTTATTAAGAGAGGTGCCGTTTGGAAATGATGGTGATTTTTCTAGATCACATTTAGTTCAGAGGATCAATAGTGAATTAGCTAATAATCTTGGAAACTTAGTCCAAAGAGTTGTATCATTTTGTATGAAAAACACTCTTGCAAAAGTTCCGGATCATAAAAATAACTTTAAAAAAGATGATTTGGAAATCATCAATTCTTTTGAAACTGAAATTTCTTCTTTGAGAAATTTAATAGATAAACAAAAATTAGATGAATCATTAAAAGAAATTTGGATTAAAATTTCCAAATCTAACAAATATATTGATGAGCAAGCACCTTGGAATTTAAAAAATGATAATATTGAAAGAATGAATGTTGTTTTATACTGTTTGCTTGAAAGTATTCGTCAAATTGGCATATTGATACAACCTATAATGCCCAATTCTGGAAATAAAATCTTAAATATTTTCGGCTTAGATAATAATCAAAGATTTTTTAATCAACTTGGATCAAAATTAGTGGTTGGAACAGACTTAATAAAACAAGATGTGATGTTTCAAAGAATTGAAAACCAATGAATGATATAAGAATTATAGACACCCATTGCCATCTAGACTTTAGCGAATTAAAAACAAGATTAGATGAAGTTATAAAAGATGCTAAAACTAATAATGTCACTGATATGGTAACTATATCTACTAACTTAAGCCGCATTAATGCAATTAAAGATATTTCAGAACTATATCAAGAGATTTTTTTTACAGTTGGCGTTCATCCAAATGAAGCGCATAAAGATAAGCAATTTAATGACCATAATTTTATGGAAAATTATTCTAAACATGAAAAATGTGTTGGAATAGGAGAGGGTGGTTTAGATTATTATTACAACAAGAAAAACATGAAATTGCAAAAAAGGTCATTAGAAGTTCAAATCAGTGTTGCTAGATCCACTAATTTACCAATGATAATTCATTCAAGAGATGCAGATGACGACATGATAGAAATACTTCAAGCAGAATATAAAAATGGTCCTTTCAAAGGAATTCTTCATTGTTTTAGCTCTGGAGAAGAATTAGCATATTGTGGACTTGATTTAGATTTTTTTATCTCATTTTCAGGAATATTAACTTTTAATTCTGCCAAAAATATTCAAAAAATTGCAAAGAACATTCCATTAAGCAAAATATTAGTTGAAACTGATGCACCTTATTTGGCACCTTCACCAGTAAGAGGAACAGTAAATGAGCCTAAAAACTGTCTACACACTGCCCAATTTCTATCTAAACTGAGAAATGTCAACTTTTTTGAGTTAAGTGAGACTTTATATAATAATTCACTTACCATCTATGATAAAATTAAACTTTGGAAAGATAAATGAAAATAACATTGTTAGGAACTGGGACATCAGTTGGCATACCTTCATTGGGTCAACTAGGATGGGGAAAATGTAACCCACAAAATCCAAAGAATAAACGGCAAAGATGTGCAGTTTTAATTCAATCTAATAATACAAATGTCTTGATTGATGCTGGGCCAGATATTAAGAATCAACTAATTAGTCATAAATTACCATCATTAGATGCAATAATCATCACACATGAACATGCAGATCATATATCTGGCTTAGATGAATTAAGACCTTTCTATTTTCCTAAACAAGAAAAGATAAACATTTACACTATTGAAAGAACTGCAACATTTTTATTAAATAGATTTAACTATCTTTTTAAAAAGGATGAAAAATCACAATCTTATTTCAAACCACCAATGAATTTAAACATATTAAATTATTACGATGAAATTAATTTCAATGATATTAATATTAAAACAATTAAACAACACCATGGTGCCATAGATACAATTGGAGTCATTATTAATGATAAATTTGCATATTGTACTGATGTAGTTGATTTTCCCAATGATAGTTTTCATCATCTCAAAAATTTAGATACTTTAATCATTACAGGGTTAAGGTCTAAACCTCATATTGCTCATGCACATTTTGATTTAACATTTAGTTGGATTAATGAACTTAAGCCTAAAAAAGCATATTTAACACATTTAAGTCCTGATAGCGATCATGATCATGTTTTAAGTTTATGTCCTGATAATGTTGAACCAGCATATGATAATATGTATTTCAATATATAGATTTACTTCATAATATATATTATGCGACAAATATGTATTAAATAATAATAGAGGTAAGATAAAGTTAAGTATAAATAACAATACCTTACCCTATAAATATTAATATTAATCCTTAAATATCTTTTCAAACTTTGGTGCAGATAAATTGCAAGGTTTATACCAGGCTGCTTTAGACTTATCTACAGGTTTTGAGCACATTTCAGCCCAACTCGGAACCATTTCATTATAGGATGCACAACTAGATAAAAATAAAGAACTAAACCCAATTGTTAAAAATAATTTAATTTTTTTCATATAATCTCCTTTTAAAGTTTTATTGTTTCGAATTCTGATGGGCTTGTTATTTCAATTAATTCTAAATCATCTGAGTGTTCTATTTCTCTGTGGTGAATCTCAGGAGGCTGATAAATCACGTCACCTGGATAAAAAGTAAATTCTCCATGCCCTTTATATTCAAATTTAACTGTTCCATTAAGAATGTAGACCATTTGAAAATCAACTTTATGATAATGCCATTCACCATTGGCATGTTTACCTTCAATTGCTCTAATTACATTTGCACCAAAATTTCCAGATGTAGCTTCTTCAATGCCTAAATTTTTATATTCAAAAAAACCTCTTAATCCAGATTCAAATTTATTTTCATTTGCTCTAGTAATTTTAAATTTCATTTCATTCTCCAATATAAAGGTTGTGCTAATGAATTGAAGGCGTTATTTCATTTGCAAATCTATCAAGCCCTTTGATGCCGCCTCCATTATAAACCAGATGTATATAATTAACTCCCCCTTCTTTTTAATTCATAAAGCCTATTAATATTGCACTATCTATATCTGAATTTATAGGTACTGATTTAACACTACCAAATAAACCAAATTTCGTAATATTTAGTATAATAAAAAATAATTTAGTTCATAGAACAAAATCATTTATGGTAGAATTAAATAGAAATTCTTTGGAGGAAATTGTGGAATTAAGGCCTTACGGACCTACTGCTGGTCGTCAAAACTCAGATAAAAAAGTTAATTATACATCAAACAAAACAATTGATGCTCATTGCCATTTACATGTTCAAGAAGCAGCAGACTTAGTATCAGATTTGTTTGACCCAATGCAAGTGCCTGCTTTTAAAACAACGAATGAAATAACATCAAAACAAAATCAACAACAAGCCAAAGACAGAGCTTTGCATTTAACAGATTTAGATCAAAGACTTAGAGACATGGATAGGCAAGGTATAGATATACAATTACTAATTCCAGTTCCATTTCAAGCCTATTATGCAATTAGAAATGACAGAGGTCATAAAGCCATTCAAATTATTAATAATACCTTATCCAAAACAGCTGAAAAAAGACCTGATAGATTTTTAGCTCTTGGCACACTTCCTATGCAAGATGGGGATGCTGCTGCACGTGAAATGGAGAGAGGTATTAAAGAACTTGGTTTAAAAGGATTTCAAGTTTTAGGTACTGTTGATGGGCATGAGCTTTCAGATCCAATTCATGACCCTGTCTGGGAAATGGCTGAAAAATATGACACTCTCATTTTTTTGCATCCTAATGGATATCCTCAGGGCGATAGAATTAAAGACCATTACTTTAACAATGTTATTGGAAATCCATTAGATACAACCGTAGCTCTTCATCATTTAATTTTTGATGGCACATTAGAAAAATTTCCAAATTTAAAAATATTTGTTGCTCATGGTGGTGGTTATTTACCAGCTTATTCTGGAAGAATTGATCATGCATGGGGCGCGAGACCTGATTGTCGTTTATTAATTAAGGACCCCCCTACTTCATATTTGAAAAAATTATATTTTGATACAGTTGTATTTAGTTATGAACAGCTGAAATATTTAGTTGATACATTTAGCTCAGATAACATAATTATGGGAACAGACTATCCTTATGATATGGCTGAAGATAATCCAGTACAACATGTTATAGAAACTGTTGGTTTAACAGATGAAGATAAAAGAAAAATTACTGGTGAAAATATAGCTAAATTACTGAAAATTAATATTTAAAATATTAAGTAACAATTAAATCTAATTGGGTTAATGATGATCAATCAAATTAATGTTGGTGTTATTGGAACTGGATGGTGTGGTGGCATACGGGCAAACGCATGCCATGACAATCCTTTAGTGAATAAATTATTTTTAGCTGAAACAAACACTAAAAGACTCAACGAATTAAAAAATTCTTTGGACATAGAAGGCGCAACAGAAAACTGGAAAGAATTAATAAATAATGATGAAATTGATACCATTATTATTTCAGCGACACCTGAAACCACTCATTACCCTATGGCATTAGCTGCTTTAGAGGCAGGAAAAAATGTATTTTTAGAGAAGCCTATATCTACTACTTTAGAAGAAGCAGAAGAATTAATAAATGTGTCGATAAAAAATAATTTAAAATTCACAATTGGTTATTCTCAAAGATTTAATGCAAAATATGCATATGTTAAAAAATCTCTACAAGAAAATATTATTGGTGAACCAGTCACATGTTTAGTTAGCAGACATATAACTCGAGAATTAGGTGAAAAAATATCTGGAAGAACAGCTCTATCCCCTGCGGCAATGGAATCCACGCATGATTTAGACTTTTTGTTGTGGTGTTTGCAACCAAGAAAGCCAGTAAAAGTTTATAGCCAGACGGCTGGAAAACTTTTTTCTAAAAAAAGTAATACTCCTGACCATCAGTGGATTATAGTTACTTTAGATGATGGGATGACTATAACTGTTGGTGGAGGATGGATATTGCCACTTGGTTATCCAAATTATTCTCATACTTGGATAGAAGTTATTGGTACAGATGGATCATTATTTATTGATGACAGTCATAAGGATGTACATTTGAATACTGTTAAAGATGGAATTAGATACCCTATGTCTTCCATGCCTGGAGAACCTGTTGAACATACTCATGCTGGTCCAATGCATGAAGAAACAATGCATTTTATAAACGCAGTAGCAACTGATAAACCTGTTCTAGTTAAGCCAGAAGAAGCTAAAGCAGTTATGGAATTGTATATTGCAGCAGATTTATCTGCTGAAAGAGGAGAGCCTATAACTTTGCCAAGGAATAAATAATGAAATTTAATAAATTTTCTCCAAATTTATTAAGTGGTTTAATTAGTATTTTATTTGGGATTTTCATCTATTCTAAAGTTCTTGTATAAAAAATTAAAATGATTTTGACATTATCTAAAAATTAATTTAATAAATGTAAAATTTTGTAAATAAGTTGGGTAAATATATGCAAAAAATTATATATAATTCTTGGAACATTGTTATGAACCATAACATAAATCCTCTTAGAAATATTACAAATACGCACGTAAGACATATAGTTATGCAAATCTTAGCTCTGATGTGGTGTGTAGCATTTTCTATGTATTTTACTAGCATTTGGTTATTTGGAATAACAACAATTGCTCATATAATTTTATTGAGTGCGGTTGCATTTACTGTAACAACCTTTGAAACCGCTAAAAGAAATCCTAGATTTTTTGGTAATTACTACACACCCAGTAGGAGTCGTGCAATTTATGTAAATGGAAAAAGAATAGAATTAGATCCAAATGATAAAGGTGGAGAACACGAATAAATTACTATTAAGGTATATAATAAATGAGTTCTTAAATTTTTTTTACCACCTACTTAATAATAAATTACTAGTTTATTAAAATTTTTTTTAATTAAATAATACCTCTTAACATTGAAAAGTACGGAATTATTTTAGATATAATTGTTTGAAATAGTGTAAAAGGATTAAGTCCAAACCTTGGTAAAATAAAAAACAAAATACCTACAATTATCAATGTGAATGCAATAGGAATAATAAACTTTACAAGACCATTTTGTCTTTTAGACATAATGAAATTCGTAACAAAATATATAATTGTAAAAATTAGAACTAAAAAAATAATAATTTTTAACATTCAATAAATTACTCTTATTGTTTTAAATTATTTTTAAAATCGTCAGACATAATTATCTCTGATTCCCCTCCTACAGCAGTCATGATCGCTCCCATATCATTAAATTCTCTAGATGTTTTTTGCCAATCTTTTCTACCTTTATCAAAATGTTTTTTTGATATCCAATACTTTACATAAATAATACTAGTCTCAGATGCATCAACAGTAGTTTGTTTTATAAGACCAACTTTCAATTGTTCTTCTGTGACTTCTTTATTTAATAACTTAAAAGCTTTTTTGGCTCTTTCATTAGGGCATTTTATAGTAACTATTCTTATAAACATTTTTAAATTCAATCTACTTTTTTAATGTCAGATATACTTATACTTCAATATAATAAATAAAAATTCAATAGTTTAAAATTATTACATGCAAGAAAGTCTAGTATCAAACCTATAACGTATTTAGAATCTGTTAATGAACTTGAAACATTAGAGCATGATGGTGAGCTTATAACACCTAATATCATCAAGTTTCTGGAGAAAAAATTTAATTAGACCAATTAAATTTTCTGGTTTATTCTTTCTTTAAATTTTTAACCTAATATTATTTTTTAAAATGAAAATAGACCCTTTTAAAATATCCTTTCCCGAGCAAAGAATTTTGGAAATCAAAGAAAAAGTTGAAATTTTTCCATGGCATGAAATGCCTAAAGAAGGTGGCTGGTCATTTGGAACAAATATAGATTACATGAAGAATTTAGCTGATTATTGGACAAAGAAATATAAATGGGAAACTGAAGAGCTTAGATTAAATCAACTGCCTAATTATAAAACAAAAGTAGATGACATTGATATTCATTTCATTTTCAAAAAATCTTCCTCCTCGAAGTCTATTCCATTAATTTTAATTCATGGATGGCCTGGCTCAATAGTTGAATTTCTGAATATTATTGAACCACTTTGTGAACCAGAAAAATATGGAAATAAAGACGAAATTTGTTTTGATATTATTGCTCCCTCTATTCCTGGGTTCGCATTTTCTGGGAAACCAGCTAATCCGATTGGACCAAGAAAAATTGCTGAGATTTTTAATAAACTTATGACGGAAAACCTTGGTTATGAAAGATATGTTGCTCAAGGAGGTGATTGGGGAAGTGCAATTTCCACATGGCTTGGTTTTGATCACTCAAAAAATTGTAAAGGTATTCATATTAACATGCTTCCAGCAAGACATATTGATGGACCAAAAACAGAAGAAGAAAAAATTTGGGATAAGCAATTTAATATAGATTATTTCTCACAAAGTGGATATTTTGCTATACAAAGTACAAAACCTCAAACGCTTAGTTACGCTATGATGGATAGCCCATTAGGTGTTGCTGCTTGGATAATAGAAAAATTTTACCATTGGACTGATTTAAAAGATGGAAGTCTTGATTTGACTTACAAAAAAGATGATTTATTAACCAATATTATGATTTACATTTTAACTAAGACATTCAATACGTCATCTTGGATTTATTATGGCAGAGTTAAAGAAGGAGGACGGATACTTTCGAAGGAAGGTAGAAAAGTAGAAGTTCCAACTGGATGTGCTGTTTATCCAAAAGAGTTTTTAACATGGCCTCCTAAATCATATGTTGAAAGACTTTTTAATTTAGTTCATTGGACTGAAATGAAGAAAGGTGGTCATTTCGCAGCTCTTGAACAGCCCTCTTCTTTAATAAAAGACATTCAAAATTTTTACAAAAAAGTTGCTATATAAAATGGGGAACGAGGAGGCTCTCTCTTATTAACTAAAACATTATTTAATTGTTTTTAAAAACGGCAACTGCTCTAATTGGACTGCCAGTCCCTCCTCTAATCCTTAAAGGTAGACCTATAAATTTAAACCTTCCTTTTCCTATTAATTTATTAAGGTTAGCTAAACCTTCAATATGCGTAAAACCCATATCTCTGCAAACATTATGAACTTCAAAATTATTTTTCCCAGGGGTTCCAGGACTGACAGCCTCAACACCAAAACTTGTTATACTTTTTTTTCCGAGCCACTCTGCAGATTCCTTAGTTAAGCCAGGAAAATCAGTTAAAAATTTATCTGTTCCGTACGTTCTTTCATAATGTGCCATGTATAATAAGACAGTATCCTTAGGTCTTATTTCTAACTTATCTCTACTTAGTGCATTTTCTAAATCTTCAATGGATATATTTGACTTTAAAGGCTTATGAGATAAATCAAGACAAATCCCATCTGTATAAAAATTTTCAAGTGGCATTTGGTCTATCGATTGAGCTTTAGGGTCTGGATCAAAATGGTTAAATGCATCTACATGTGTTCCTGTATGTTCTCCCATAGACATATACATAGATGCACATGAGAACTTCACTCCTTCAGCTTCTCTGATTGTCTTATGAGTCTGATAATCTGATAAGACCATAGGAGGATGGTTAGGAAGAGTTGGACATTTTTGATAAATGTCTACAGATAAATCAATTAATGTTTCATTCAATTTGTTCTCCATATGAAATTGCTATAAAGTTATAATAGCAAAGGAATAATTATGAAAAAGCTAAAAATTGCTGGTTATCAAGGTGATGGATCTGTTCATACTAGATCAGTAAATTTTTTTATAAATAAAGTGTCTAATTATTTTAATATCTCATTTGACCAAGACATAACTGAGAAAGGTAAAAAAGCAGCATCTTTGATTGAGATGACTATGAACAACGAAATTCAAATATCATATTTATGGTCAAGCTACTATGAAAAGTATATACCTGAAATTAAACTATTAGATTTACCTTTCTACTTTAAAAATAAAAATGAAGTTAAAAGTTTAATTAATAATAACTTACAAGCATATGTTTCAATTGAATTAATTAAAAAAAATAATTTAAAACTTCTTGGGTTTTGGGATAATGGATCAAGGCATATTAGCACAAATAATAACATTATTAAAAATCAAAAATCTTGTGAAAATTTAAAAATAAGAACTACCCCAAGTCCACTTCATATAGATATCTTTAATAAATTAGGATTTATATCAACTCCACTAGATGTTAGAGATTTTAAAATTGCCCTAAAAAATAATGATATTGATGCACAAGAAAATCCACTAACAAACTATTGGAATTTTGGTGTTCAACATAAACAAAAATATCTAACTCTTTCATCTCACTTGTTTGGATTTTGTTTGTTTGTCATTAATGACACTTTTTTCAATGGACTTTCCAATCACGAAAAAAAAATACTTACCAAGGCATCAAAAGATACAACAGTATATCAATATGAATTAGCGGAACAAGATGATAAAAAATTAATAGACTTGATTAAAAAAGAAAATGTTCAAATCTATGAGTTGACCCAACATGAAAAAGAAGAACTTCTAGATAAAGTTAAACATTTTCATGATGAGTTTTTTGAAAAATATCCCAAAATGAAATTTTAAAAATATGCTTCACCCGGTTTAATTGTTGGCTTCCACTCACATTTGCCAAAAGGTCCATCACCTTTATTACTAACATAAGCTATTCTCTTATCATTAGTTTTACCTTCTACGAGTGCACGTTGCAGCCAATCCATAATATAATGGTGACAATCTAATTTACCTAAGTTTGGAATTCCCCATAAAGGGTGAAACTGATCTTCTATAACCCATAATTCTTTTTTACAGGTTAAGTCCTCATAAACTTCAACAGCATCCTCTAATGGACAAAGTGGATCAAATTCACCGGTTGCTAATAAAGTCGGACATTTTACTTTATCAGCATACCCTTTCACAGTCATTTTCTCTGCCATTTCATCAAATTCATCTTCATTATCCATACCTGCCATATACATGAACATTTGTTTAAATCTAGGCGAAGAAACAGAAAAAATAGTGTTATTTGGATTAAATGTTGCAACACCACTTGCAAGTGCAGCTGGTCTATTATCATAACTTGCAAGTCTAAGTGACCAATAACTTCCCATACTTACTCCATAGATACCAATTTTGTCAGAATCTACTTCTTCTCTTTTTTCTAAATAATCAATTACAGCAGCTCCTGCTCTCTCATAATTATCTGCAACAGCTCTGATTTTTTGAATATTGGAATTTCCTTGTCCAGGACCATCCATAGAAATAACATGCATTCCCCTATTAACACCTAAACTATTCATAACTCTTGGAAAATACTCTTTAGTTTGATCCATCCCAGGAACATAAATAACACATGGTGCTTTTCTTCTATCTGGCAGAAGGTGTAATAAACATGATATCGTTTTTCCATCATCAAATGGAACTTCAACTCTTTCTATTGGGTATGGAGCTAATGCACTTCTTCTATCTACCATTTCCTTCAGTTTATTAGTTAAATATATTTTTACTGGATTATCATCAAAGTAGA
Source organism: uncultured SAR116 cluster alpha proteobacterium (assembly GCA_902590245.1). Taxonomy (GTDB): domain Bacteria; phylum Pseudomonadota; class Alphaproteobacteria; order Puniceispirillales; family Marisalimonadaceae; genus TMED54. The sequence continues at coordinate 24,390 of CACIWG010000001.1, forward strand.
TGGGATGTTGTGCCATTCTATAAGATTCAACAGCATGATCATAGTGCTCTAATGCAGTCATTTTAAAACCATTTTTTTCAGCTGTTTTGGCTAATGCCTCATCATGTTCAGCTTTTTTTCGCCACATCTTAGGAAGCATTCTATAATTATGTGCTCTTGTAGGCGTTTCAGGATCATCTCTTTCAAAGTTCTGTACTCTTCCTCTCATATTGAGAGCCAGATCTAACATCCATTGTTGATTATCTCTTTTTGTCCTCATAAAATGATCTCCTATTTGAAATTAATATTAATTTTTGGTTCTAAAGCCTCGGATAATGTTGCGTGTAGATAACAAGTTCTTTCAGACATATCTATTAACTTTTCATTATGTTCATCACTTGCTGTTCCGTTCATATAGAGATGCGTGTCTAATGGTAACATCTCAACTTTACCGTCAGAATTTTCTCTAAATGATGCATATTGAGACATTCTCAATCCTTCAATTGAAAATTTTTGATGGTGGATATATCTATGTGTTTGAGTCAGAAAACAAAATGAAATAGCTGCACCCATTACGTTTACTGGAGATGGCGCTATAATGCCGTCTATATCACTACTTATCACAAAATGTGTCATGCCAGGTAGTCCGAGAACTGTATCAACTTCGATTATCTTACTATTAGGATTAGTTGAACTTTTACCTACAATTGTTCTAATTATTTTATTAAATGTTGGATTCTCTACATTACCACTATCACCTTTTGGTACGTTATATCCATCAACAGGTTGAACAGTACCAGCTGAAACCTCACCTGTTTTAACAATCATTCTATCTGAAAACTCATCACTTTTAGATGGTGAAGGCTCAACTTTATATTGTTGATACGGATCTTCAGCATCTGTTTTTGAACTTTCATTTAAATTTGATAAAACTTTCCTTCTACCATTAGCATATAATGCAAACGTATTTTTTAATGGAGTTCTTAATCCAGCAAGAACAGGTGACATTTTTGATGCTTTTAGAATTAAGCTTTTAATGTCCTCATGATTTTCAGATGTACTTACATCTAGATTTATAGTTGTTGGTTCTGCATGACCTTTACCATCACCTTTTACAAAGGATCCCGTCAGATAATAAGAATTCAAAACTTCACAATCAATATTGTCAATCTTCAATCCGTTTAATCTGGCTTGTTTCATCACAGTACCAACAATGTCTCCATGAATGGATGCATTAAAAAAGCCTAAAGGAAATGGTGCTAAGTCAGTACCATTTAAATGTTTGCCTTCGTCAGAAGTTAGTCTAAATGATGAAGAGTTCAAATCTCCTTCGTAACCAATTGTTTCTTTTTGGAGTATATCCATCTGCCTTGTATGAGATGTAAATGTTCTATTAAAATTTTTTGAACTATCTTGCACTTTTTTAATTAAAAAACCTAAAGGATATCCATTCTTACTTATATCTTCGTATTTCATTATAACTCCCTGTTTTTATTTTAAAAATTGAAAGTCTACACCTTCGTCAGCTTGAGTAACTTCATTCATATAAAGTTTATTATACCCTCTTCTCTTAATCTTATCATCTGATAATAAAGATATTCTTTTATTTATTTCTTCTTCTGATATAAGAAGGTCTATCTTTCTATTAGGAACATCTAATTTTATTTGATCACCATTTTGAACAACAGCAAGTGGTCCTTTTTCGAAAGATTCAGGCGTGACATGAAGAACAATCGTGCCTGAAGCTGTACCACTCATTCTTCCATCTGATATCCTTACCATATCTTTAACACCTTGCCTTGCTAACTTTTTAGGAATTGGTATTAATCCTGCTTCTGGCATGCCAGGTCCACCTTTTGGACCAATACTTTTTAATACAAGAATATCATCTTTTGATACGTCTAATTCTTCAGTATCAACTCTATTTGCTAAATCTTCTAAATTTTCAAAAACTACTGCCTTACCTTCATGAACAAGTAAATCAGGCGATGCTGCAGACTGTTTTATAATGGCGCAACCAGGGGCTAATGTTCCACTTAGCACAGCTATGCTTCCACCTTTAAAAACTGGATTATCTTTTGTAGTAATTATATTTTGTTTCCAGTTAGAAGCTTTTTGTATTTCCTCACCAATGGAATTCCCGTTGACTAATTTTGCATCTAAATGAAGAAAATCTTTTAATTCATTAAATATTCTAATTGAGCCGCCTGCTTTATATAAATCCTCCATATATCCTATTCCTGAAGGTTTTAAATCAACAATCATTGGAAGATTTTGAGTATGCTTATCAAAATTCTTTAAGTCAATATTCACCCCAAGACGACCAGCCATAGCTGTAAGATGAACAACGCCATTTGTTGACCCACCAATTGCAGACAAAACCGTTAATGCATTCATAAAACTTTTTTCATTTAAAAATTTAGAGGGGTTTAGATTTTCATTAGCAATTTTAACAGATGTCTCTCCTGTTTTCTCCGCAATACGTTTTCTGTCTGCAGATACAGCTGGAGCGCATGCACTATTCGGCATCATTAACCCGAGCGCTTCAGTAGTAATTGCCATAGTGCTTGCGGTACCCATGACACCGCATGTACCTACTGTAGGTACTAGCTGATTATTTACCTCTTCAATATCATCATCATTAAGATCTTCCGCTCTATAACTTGCCCAAAATCTTCTACAATCAGTACATGCCCCTACTCTTTCGCCTCTGAATGATCCTGTAAGCATTGGCCCTGTAACAAGCTGGATTATGGGTATATCTGCACTAATGCCACCCATTACTTGCGCAGGTACAGTTTTATCACATCCTCCTATAAGTATGCATGCATCCATTGGTTGAGCTCTTAACATTTCTTCTGTATCCATAGACATAAGGTTCCTTAAATACATTGATGTTGGGTTGGCAAATGATTCATGAATTGTAATTGTTGGAAATTCCAGGGGTATTCCACCATTAGCAAGGATACCTGCTTTAGCACTTTTAATTAAATCTGGAACGTTACCATGGCATGGATTGTAATCACTAAATGTATTTGTAATACCAATAATTTTTTTATCAAGCATATCATCCGAGTACCCAAGCCCTTTTATGAATGCTTTTCTTAAAAAGATGGAAAATCCCGTATCACCATAATTAGTAAGGTTTTTTTTCATGCCAGTTTTATTTTTGGACACTTTATCCTCTCCCAACAAATGGCATATTTGTAGCCATTATTGTCATGTTTAAGATATTAGTTCCTTCTGGTAAACTGGCAATATAAGCAACTGCTTTACCACAATCTTCAGCTTCAAAGACTGGTTCCACCATAACTTCACCATTAGCCTGCGGTACGCCCGATTTAAAACGCGACCCAATAGCTGTATCTGCGTTTCCAATATCTAATTGAGAACATGATATATTGAAATTTCTTCCATCTAAAGCAATAGATTTTGTTAAGCCATTTACAGCATGCTTTGTGGCTGTGTAGGCAATAGTATCTGGTCTTGGAGAGTGTGCCGATACAGAACCATTATTTACTATCCTTCCCCCTTGCGGAGATTGATTTTTCATTAACTTTATAGCCTGCTGTGAACAAAGAAAGGAACCTGTTAAATTCACATCAACAGTTTTTCTCCAATCTTCTTCCTTTAAATCTTCAATTGGAACTCTAGGTGCTCCCATCCCTGCATTATTAAAAAGTAAATCTATTCGCCCATGATCAGATTTGATTTTATCAAATAAAGCAATAACTTGAGAGCCAATTGTAATATCAGTTTTAATAGGAATGATTTTATGATTATTATTTGTTGCTAGTGATGAAGTTTTTATTAATTCTTCTTCACGTCTTCCAACAACATAAACAGTAAAATCAATTTTGTTTAATTCTAAAGCAGCAGAACGTCCTATACCTGAACCACCACCTGTCACTAAAGCAACTCTCATTACTCAATACTTAAAATGAATAAAATTTTTCAGGATTGGTAACCATGATTTTTTGTCTCATATTATCGTCTGTTACCCATTCACCAAATGCATCAACCAAATCGCCATCATTGGGATTAACCTCATACTTATTTGGATGTGGCCAGTCTGTGCCCCACATAATATTATCTGAATTTGCTTCTATCAGAGCTCGTGCCATTGGCATAACATCATCATATGGAGGAAGATCAGTTTCACTAACTCTATTCGCTCCAGATATTTTAATCCATGTATTACCATCACGCACTAAGTCCAACAATGTTTTGAAACCTTCAGAATTAATTCCATTTGTTGCGGGTTGATACGCAAAATGTGCAATTGAAATTGGAACAGATGATTTTTTAAAAATAGGAGCTAACTCAACGATATCCTTTCCTGGGAAAAGATATTCCACATGCCAACCTAAATCTTTTATCCTTGCTTCAAGTGTTGGTATCTCATCTAAGCCTATAGGCATGCCACCAATATTGTCCATGTTCAATCTAACACCTTTTATGCCTTGTTTATCAAGATTCTCTAAAAAATCATCTGACACATCCATCTTAATTGCACAAACACCTCTAGCTCTACCTGGTGTTTCGTCATTCATAACCTTCATTCCTTTCAATATTGCGGAGTTATCCACTCCATAAGGAGAAGGTTGAGTATAAACCACCCGACTCACTCCAAGTTGAGAATGTAAATGTTTTAAATCATCAAGTGTTGAATCTGGAGGATTATAGCCTCTTCCTTCAAAAAGTGGGTACTGACTCTCAAAAATATGCACATGTGTATCAATTGAACCTTCAGGCAACCTAATACCTGGAACTTTTGGGTTTCTATCTGGAGCTATACAGTCTCTAATAGTCGTCATTTGCAATCCTCCTCTAACAAATTCCATAAAAGATTAATAGAATTTAGATCAAAGTTAAAATGATAAATTCAAATAATTTAAATCATTTTATTTGATTTATATATTGAGTTACAAATTTTAATAATTTTTTGTTTCTTAATAAAATAACCTCTAATTATTAATTAAATTTAACTCTAGCATGAGATTAACAAATTAATTTTTTAAATAACTAATTGTAAACTTTTTCATTATTAGTATGATTTAATTTAAATAGCAGAGATTATTATTTTAAAATCATCAAAAAATTTAGAGAACTTAAATGTAAATGAACATTTAGCAAGTTTATATGACAGGACTCGTAATCAGTCATTACATTTGTCAGAACCTCTTAGTGAAGCAGACCAATGTATTCAATCAATGCCTGACGCAAGTCCAACTAAATGGCATTTAGCGCACACAACATGGTTTTTTGAAACGTTCATTCTAAAACAATTTGTAAAAAATTATAAAGAGTTTCATGATGACTTTAATTTCTTATTTAATTCTTACTACAATAAGATAGGCAATCGTCATGCTAGAGCTGAAAGAGGTATGATTACACGTCCTTCATCAACTGAGGTAAACGAATATAGAACATATGTTGACAACAAAATGAGGGATTACTTTAAATCAAAGCCAACATCTGAAGTACTAAAATTAATAGAGCTTGGAATAAATCACGAACAACAACATCAAGAACTTTTAATAACAGACATTAAACATGCTCTTTCAAAGAATCCATTATATCCAGCTTACAGCGAACAATTGCCAGTAAAAGGGTTGAGTGTAAGTAAAAACAGTTGGGTAGATCATCCTGGAGGGCTCGTTGAAATTGGATATTCTGGGAAAGAATTTATTTTTGACGCTGAAGGTCCAAGACATAAAGTTTGGATAGAGCCTTTTTATTTAGCAAAACATCCAGTATCAAATCGTGAATTCATAAATTTTATTGAAGATGGTGGTTATAAAAAGGCGGAGTTTTGGTTATCTGACGGATGGGCATTATGCCAGAAAGAAAAATGGAAAGCTCCCATGTATTGGCATAAAAATGACGATGGTAGTTGGTCTTATTATACAATGAGTGGTTTAATACCAATTAAACTAAATGCGCCAGTTTGCCATGTAAGTTATTATGAAGCTGATGCCTTTGCTCGATGGTCGGATGCTAGATTACCCAGAGAAACGGAGTGGGAAGTCATTGCTAAATCATTAGATGTTGAAGGACATTTCGCTGATGCTAATCTATTTGATCCACAACCTTCAACTAAAGATGGAATTACACAAATTTATGGAGATGTTTGGGAATGGACACAAAGTTCTTTTAGCGCTTATCCAGGATATGAAATAGCTGAAGGCGCAGTGGGAGAATATAATGGTAAATTTATGTCTGGACAGATGGTTTTACGAGGTGGTTCATGTGCCACACCTCTTGACCATATTAGACCTTCTTACCGAAACTTTTTTCCTCCGTATGCTCGATGGCAATTTTCAGGAATTCGTCTAGCTAAAGATAAATTCGTTCCTATTTCTTTCTTCCACGCTAATGACAATAATAACAAAGATATATTTTTTAATGATATCATTTTAGGATTAAGTTCCATACCAAAACATATATCATCAAAATATCTTTATGATAATAAAGGCGCACAACTATTCGAGAAAATTTGTAAACTTGAGGTTTATTACCCTACAAGAACAGAAATAGGTATTCTGAAAAATAATGCTGATGAAATTGCAAAAACTCTTGGTCCGAACGTAACACTTATTGAATATGGCTCTGGAGCTCTTGAGAAAGTTCGTATACTCCTAGACACATTGATTAACCCAAGTTCACTTTGTGCAATAGATATCTCTGAAGAACAGTTAAAAAATTCTGCCAGTATTTTACGCAATGCCTACCCAAATATTGAAGTTTTAACAGTTGCTGCTGATTTTACTAAAGCAGTAAAAATACCAAAATCACAACGCGAGACAAAGTCTAAAATTGTGTTTTTCCCTGGCTCAACTATTGGTAATTTTGAACCAGATGAGGCTAGAGCATTTTTACAAAATATTTGTAAAACAATTGGTAAAAACGGAAAATTACTAATAGGCGTTGATTTAAAAAAGGATTATGAACGTCTTCTTAAAGCATATGACGACAATGATGGCATAACTGAAGCTTTTAATAAAAATCTTTTATCTCGTATAAACCAAGAATTAGGCGCTGATTTTAATCCAAATTTGTTTCGTCACATTGTTCGGTTCAACACATTCAAAGGTAGAATTGAAATGCATCTTGAAAGTTGTATAGATCAGTCTGTTAATATTGGAAAAGAAAAATTTTTCTTTACAGCTGGAGAGACAATCCATACCGAAAATTCATATAAATATCATATTCATGAATTCATAGAATTGGCTGATTCATCTGGTTTAGATAAACTATCAACATGGACGGACAAGGATAATCTCTTTGCTGTCATTTTATTTAGAGTAAGGTAATTAGATATCTAATTATTCTATTTGATATATGTTTAGTTATCAATTTTAATAATTTTAGTTATTTAAATTTATAATTTAAAAAAAATAATAAAAAGCATTAATTTATATAAATGTATAATTTATTACAATTGCCAGACTTTTCCCATCTGCAATTTTTTTTAACTTGCTTGGTTGCATTTGGTGGCGGATTGATAAGAGGTTATACAGGTTTTGCCGGTGCCCTTTTGCTTCTACCTGGGTTTGTTCTTATTATGGGACCATTGCCAGCATTAAATGTCGTGATCATTTCAGGTATGATCGGGCAATTAATAATCCTTCCTAATGCAGTCAAAAGGGCACAAAAAAATGTAGTTTTATCTTATGGAGGTGGAATATTTGTAGGTGTCTATCTAGGATTGTATTTTTTATTTCAAAGAGATATTGCTGACATTACCTTTTTTATGGGTATATTTATAATATTAGCGACTTTAATTTTGATTTCTGGCTGGAAATATCAAGGACCGATAAATAATTATACTTCGGGTTCGTTTGGAACTGGAATTGGTTTTTTTGCTGGTTTTTTTGGAGTGCCAACAGGGCCTTTAACAGGACTTTTTTTCTTATCCTTAAAAGAAGATATAAAAATTATTCAAGCAAACATACAATGTATAGTAATTTTAACAGTTTTTGCATTTTTTACTTATTTTTATTTTATTGAAGGCTTTCGATCTGACTATTTATTATTAGGTTTAATTATGTCTCTTCCTCTTGCAGTAGGTTTAAAAACTGGTCAATATTTGTTTAACTTTTTGCCAGAGAAAGTGTTTAGACCTATAACATATATTTGCCTTATATCTTTAGGTTCATCATTATGTTTTAAAGCATATAATTAGGAATTAAAATGAATGAAATTATTAAAACAGATAAAATAGATCATATTGGAATTGTTGTGCCAAATATTGAAAAAGCACTAGAACATTATAAGAATGTTTTTAATAAAATTGGAAGTAAACCTATAATATCAGAAACACAAAATGTAAAAATATCATTTATACAGTTTTCAAATGTCAAATTAGAATTGATAGAACCATTAAGTGAAAAAAGTCCTATATCTAACTTTCTTAAAAAAAATCCTTTAGGTGGTATGCATCATGTCGGATTAGAAGTAGATGATTTAAACAATACATATTCTGATGCTAAAAACAATGACCTTGAACCCTTATCAAAACCAGTGAAAGGCTATCATGGTAGAGATTTATTTTTTTTACACCCAAAAAAAATGATGAACACATTATTTGAAATCTTATCTAAAAATTAAAGGAGAAAAAAAATGAGAACTGATTTTAAAGAAATATTATTTGAAATTAAAGAAAATGCAGCATGGATTACTATAAATCGTCCGGAAGTAAGAAATGCATTTCGAGAGCAAACACTTGATGAAATGAGAGAAGCTGTGCTTCAAACCAAAGAAGATGTAACCATTTCTTGTATAGTTTTCACAGGTGCTGGCGATGAAGCATTTTCAGCTGGTGGAGATTTCTATGCAATGAAAAGATTAAACTGGTCTAATGCTTCTCATTGGAATGATAGAATGTTAGGATTAGCAATGGCTATTAGAGGTGTTTCTATTCCTGTAATAGCAATGGTAAATGGCTGGTGTATGGGAGGTGGCCATGAACTAGCATTGTGGTGTGATATGGTCATTGCTTCTGAAAATGCTACATTAGGTCAAACTGGAGCAAGAGTTGGTGCCTGCCCTACAGTTGGTGCAACACAATACCTACCTAGAATTGTGGGTGAAAGAATAGCTAGAGAAATGATATTTTTATGCAGAACCTTTAAAGGTCAAGAAGCAGTTGATGTTGGTTTGATCAACAAATGTGTTCCTCAAGATCAACTGTATGACGAAACCATGAAGTGGGTTAAACAAATAAATAGTTATAGTGGTCAGACTATAAGGCAAACTAAAAAGTCATTAAATGCGGAATCTGATGAATTGTACGCTTCATGGCAACACGGAATGGAATTACTTGCACATGTGTGGGGTTCAGAAGAATCTCTTGAAGGAATGCATGCATTTATTGAAAAAAGAAAGCCAAACTTTTTTAAATTTAGAGAAAAAAATGCAAATATTGTTAAAGAATATTTAGATGGTTTGGAAAAGGATGAGAATGTTAAACCTAAAGGATAATAATGAGTAAAGTTTATCCACTAACAGGCATTAGGGTCTTAGATTTAACTAGAATTCTTGCAGGACCCTTATGTACTCAGTATTTAGGTGATTTAGGTGCTGAAATCATTAAAATTGAAAACCCCAAGGGTGGTGATGATACCCGAGCTTGGGGTCCCCCTTTTTCAGGAACTGAGTCAGCTTATTATCTCGGCATAAATAGAAACAAAAAAAGTATATGTTTAGATATAAAAACAAAAGAAGGTTTTAAAATATTAAAAAACCTTATTAAAAAATCAGATGTAGTTATAGATAATTTCAAACCAGGTTTTTGGAATAAAATTGGTCTGCCTGATAACTGGTTTAATAAAAATGTTAAAAACGTAGTTAGAACTTCTATTTCTGGATACGGTATAAAAGGGCCTCAGGGAGGTTTACCAGGATATGATTTCTTAATGCAAGCTGAATCAGGTTTAATGAAAATTACTGGAGAAATTAATGGTCAACCCATGAAATTAGGAGTAGCTATTGTAGATATTGTAACAGGATTAAATGCAGTAATTTCAGTACTTTCTGGTCTTTTATTAAATAAAAAATTAAAAAATAAAAATATATTAACGGAAGTTAATTTATACAACTCTGGAATTTTTTTACTTGCTAATGTTGCCTCTAATACACTTGTTTCTAATAAAGATGCCGAAAGATATGCAAATGGTCATCCTAATATCGTTCCGTATAATTTATTTAAAAGTAAAAATGGTGAGCTAGCAATAAGTGTTGGAAATGATAATCAATTTAAAGTTTTTACAAAACTACTAAAAAAACCAGAATGGGCTCTAGATAAAAGATTTGCTAAAAATGCAGATAGAGTTAAAAACAGAACTTTAATTGAAAAAATGATTAATAAAGAATTATCAAAAAAAAATAGAAGCTATTGGTATAATCTATTTTTAAAAAATAACATACCATCAGCAATTGTAAGAGGCGTTAAAGAAGCATTAAATCATCCTCAAACAAAAGATAATGACATGACTTTGAAATTAGATAAGAAAAACACAAAAGGTTTAGAGACATTAAATACACCAATCCAGATTAATAACCAAAGAGGATTATCCAAACCTAAATACCCTCCTTCTCTAGGAGAAGATACTAGTAAAGTATTAAAAAATATTCTTAATATAGATGATGGAGAAATAAAAAAATTAATCTCACTGAACGTTATTAAATAACACAAGGAAAAATATATGTTTAAGTTAACTAAAGACATACTCATAAAAGAAGTAGAAATTTATACATTAAAAATTCCTTTAAACAAACCTATTAAAATGGCCGGAATAGTTGTTGATAGTGCTGAAAATCTTTTTGTAAAAATAATAAGTCAAAATGATACGTATGGATGGGGTGAAGCTTCTTCTGCCCCAACAATGACGGGAGAATTCTCAAATGGCATGTTCTCAGCTGCTTTATTTTTAAAAAATTTTTTGATCAATAAAACCTTAACATCATTAAACGATCTAGATATTTTAAAAAAATCTCCTCTTTATGAAAACAAAGGAACTAAATCAGCATTCGAAATCGCTCTATTAGATTTAATGGCAAAAGAAAATAATATACCATTATTTCAATTATTCGCTTCTCAATCAAAGAGACATTCAATACCAATTATTAAAATGGTTGCAGGGAAAACCATTTCAGAAGAATTAGATGATTTTAAAAAAGCCCTGGATGAAGGATTTACAAAGTTTAAGATTAAAGTAGGATCAAATGACGCAAAAACAGATTTAAATAGATGTTCTTCAATTTCAAAAATTGGACATGATAAATGTTTTTTTTCTGCAGACGCTAATGAAGGTTTTTCCCATGAAGATGCTGCAGAGTTTGCTAAAAAAGCAAAAGATGCAGGAATATCTTTTTTTGAACAACCTATAAAGGCCTCTGAAAAAAACATGATCACTGAAATAACAGCGTTAAGCAGTGTTCCTACTTGTTCTGATGAAGGTGTTCATTCTATAAATGATGTTATTGAAATTGGAGAGAACTCAATCACTTCTGGACTAAGTTTAAAAACAATTAAACTTGGAGGAGCTTATGAAGCTTATAAATGTGGAGAGAAAGCTAATGAATTAGGTTTAAATATAAATCTCTCAGGCAAAGTTGCTGAAACAAGTATTGCCAGCTTTGCAATTTCACATGTTGCACAAGCAATTACTCAAGCTAACTGGGATTTAAGTATTACCAATCAATATTTAGTTGAAGACCCTGTTACAAAGAATTTAAAAATATCCAATGGTCAAATTAATTTTCAAAATACTGTTGGATTAGGAACTGAACTAGATATTTCTAAAGCTTCAAAGTTTATTCAACAATCAAATTAATTATATTAAAACTAATTGATCTGTTGTTTTTTTAGTTCTGACGGTTTTGACTTTTTTTCTGCTACCATGTTTATTGTAAACATTTTTAGATTTTGATTTATAATTATCATCTTTTCTTACTTTGGAAATTTTCTCTCGTGCCATTCTTACTGCCTCTTTATGATCAACAATAGGCAAAGGGTAATGCTTTCCTAATATACAACTATATTTTGTTTGTTCTTCTAAATTCATTTTCCAAGGTTCGTGTATAAATATTGATGGAACATTTTTTAATTCAGGAACCCATTTTTTTATAAACTGACCTTCTTTATCATGTTCAATTGATTGCTTGATAGGATTATAAATTCTAAGAGTATTTATGCCCGTTACTCCTGATTGCATCTGTAATTGGCTATAGTGTATACCAGGCTCATAGTCAGTAAATAGTCTTGCCAAAACATAACCGGATTCCCTCCAATCAATCCATAAATCATAACTTGCAAAGCTAGTTAGCATTGCTCTCATACGAAAAGTTATCCATCCATTATGAGTTAAACTTCTCATGCATGCATCTACAAATGGAAACCCAGTAAATCCAGTTTCCCATGCTTTAAGTTTATCTATATTTGATTTTATTTCTCGCATCCCTTCATAGCTTGAGTGCATGCATTTATTTTCAATTGATGGCTGATCTTCTAATTTTTGAATAAAGTGACATCTCCAAGATAATCTCGAACTAAATGCTGATAATCCTCTTTTATTATATTTTAGGCCTTTCTTTTCACATTTATACTTAAAATCTTTAAGTTTTTTGTAAACCTCTTTAACTGAAAGAGTTCCATAGGTAAGATGTGGAGAGAGCCTTGAGCAATACTTATCTGAATTATTAGGTCCAGAAATATTTTGTAAATAATTATCTAATTTATCATCTAAAAATTTATTTAATAATATTAAACCTTCTCTTCTTCCACCTTTTTGATATATAAAATTGTCGTCTTTAGAAAATAGGTTATTTTCCTTAGTAAGGATGTCAGACTTAATATCATGATCTAATTTTTTTAATATTTTTGGAGTTTGAAAAATGTTTTTTGACATTCTCTCATTCCTCAATCTAGACCATTCATTTCTGTCATTTAATTTTCTAATAATACCATTTGTTGGGAATTGAAGAAAATTAACATTATTCTTATTACACCAATTCGTTACATTAATATCTCTTTTATATGTCCAGTGGTTTGAAGTTTCTTCATGTGAATAAATTGAAATCAATTCAAATTTGTTTTTAATAAGTTCAAGAAAATTAATAATATCACTATTTAAAAGCAAAAGTTCAGATTTAATTGATTTGATATCTTTTTTCAGATCTATAAGACTATCATGAATAAAATACCAATGTCTTTTAGAAGCAAAAGGTTGCTTCCAATAATCAGTTTCAAAAAAGTAAACTGGTATTGTAGGGATATTTGTTTTAGAAGCTTCTAATAAAGGTCTATGATCGTTAATTCTTAAATCTTTCTTAAACCAGACAATTTGACACTCTTGTTTCATTTTAATGATTTAAGATCAAAAAAGAAAAAAAAAAGGAATAATAATAGATTTTTATTTATTCAAATCCATACTTTTTTAAAGAATTAATTATGTATGGGTAGGTAGTTAGATGTTGATTTTGCTTTTTTAATGCAAATTTAATTTTAGATAAATGATTTTCTTTTAAAAACATTTTTACAAAATCTAAATGCTTTTTAGCAATATTAAATTTTTCTAAAGAATCATATGCTAAACCTAAATGAAGATTCCACCAGACAAATTTTTTGTGTTGCAAAGGCTCTAAAACATCAATTACTTTTTTCTTTTCTCCACTTGTTTGATAACATTGAGCTAATAAATAATTATCCCAGGTTGCATAATTTCCAGTGTCCAATTCATAAGCTTTTTTACCTATTTCCCAACATCCTCTTTGAAATTGACATCTATTCTTTTTTACAGTTTGAAATTTTTCTGAACTTTGAAAAACATCCTTTTTCTCACATTGTCCACCAAATGCTAAACTATATCCAATTTTACCAAGTAAATGAGGTCTCTCACCAGCTAATTTATAAGCCTTTTCAACAACATTAAACATTTCTTGCCAGTTTTTGTTAAAAAATTCAATCTGCAATTTTGTAGCATAACCGAATGCATTCTCAGGATCTAAAATCAAACCTTGATCAATCTCTTTAGAGGCATCATTAAGCATGTATTTGAATTCGTCAGTAATTGAAAATGAAGAATATTGTGCCCGTTTTCGATCTGCTAACCATATCCATGCATCAGCATAATTAGGGTCTTTTTTAATTGATTTTTCTAAACATTCAATTGCTTTTGGATTTAAAGTTGGAGTTACAGCGCCTCGAGCAAAATTAATACATTCATAAATTGATATATCATCAGTTGCTGAAGTCGCTATCTTTTGATTTATATCTTTAGAGAGCACTGCTCCAGCTCCTACCAATTCATTAATAATTTTTTTAATTATTTCATCTTGCAAGGCAAAAATATTTTTACCTGTCAAATCTCTGTCATATGTTTCAGACCAAATATTTGATATGTTCTTACCATCAATCAAATCAACCTTGACTCTAAGCATGTTATCAATTTGCATGATGTTACCATCTACAAAATAAGAAGCGTTTGTTTTTTTTGATACTTCACTTAAATCTTTTGGAATTTTTTTTAAATTTAATATATTCAATGCTTTAGAAGACTTTGTTAGTTTTGACCCTAAGTCTTGAGATATACCAAGAGCTAAAAGTTTTTCTTTTTTTGTGTCACTTAAACTTTTAAAAGGAAGTACAACTATTTTACTGGTATCAAGTTTTTTCTCAGTTTCGAAAATTCCAGTAAAAAATAATCCTATAAACACTGCAGCTATAGCACCCCCTACTAGTCCAATAAGTTTTGCCTTTGATGATTGAGTTTTTAATTTTCTTTTTTGTGAAGGGTCTAGTAACAAGTCATATGCATGAAATGTATTTTCTTTGACCTTCTGCTCACCAAGATCATTAAATTCATACTTTGTTTTCTTAGCAACCAAGTCATAAACATTCTTAGCTATTGTTATCCCACCAGGCTGTGCCAAGGCCTCTAAACGAGCGGCAATGTTTACACCATCGCCCATAAGGTTCTTATCACCTTGCTTTACAACATCACCCATGTTTATACCTATACGGTATTCTAATTTGACCTGTGTTGTTTCTTTGGCATTACGCTCTTTAATTTTCTTTTGGAACTCTACAGCCATATTGATAGCTGCTACAGCGCTTGGAAATTCTGCGAAGACAGAGTCTCCACCTGTATTAAATATTCTACCCTTCTGCTTTTTTATGATGGGCTCAATTATATTATTACATTCATTGAGACTTGCTAAAGTAGCATCTTCGTCTTTTTCCATATGTTTACTGTAGCCAACAACATCCGTGGCAAATATAACAGCAATTTTACGGTCGGTATCTTGAGTAGACATAGATGAGTTAACTATACATATTTAATGCTAATTGAAAATATTTAATTTAACTAAAATTTCCAGAAATTAGTTTTGCACTTTTGAATTCTATTTTTTTTGGTTTTTTTCCATAAAATCGAGATATTCTTAGTTGGTCTTTGGCTTCGTCTGTAGCTTCTTGCAGTGATCCTTTAATTGGTCTACTCGACCAATCTCTACCATCTACTACAAATGTTATAATATATGTTGTTTCCATAATATTTACCTACAAATAATTAAATTACCTTTTTATTTAATCAATTAATTTTTTCCACCAATTATATAATTTTGGTTTTGATTTTAGATCAACACTTTCACCAATCATTGGTATTAATAAATCTATGTTCTTATTTTTAGCCCTTCTTTCAATTTCAACTGGTGGATCATACCAATCATGCATAGCTAGTGTGAACATACCCCATCCAATTGGCACCAAATATTTTCCTTTTAAATCTTCAAATCCCTTTATAACTTCATTAGGCATATTGTGTGCAGCTCTCCACCTTTCGTTATATTGTCCACTATCCATAAAAACGATATCAAATGGTCCAAATTTTTTTCCTATATTTTGATAATGATCAGCATAACCAGAGTCACCACTAAAAAATATTGATTTTTTATTGGATCTAATTACCCAGGATGACCACAATGTCTTTTGTGAATCAATAAAACCTTTTCTTCCGGAGAAATGTTGTGCAGGTGTGCATATAAAATGTAAATCTTCAATAATAATTTTATCCCACCAATCTAATTCAATAATATTATTATTTGGAACTCCCCATTTAAGTAAGTGAGATGAAACACCTAATGGTGCAATAAATTTTGCATTTTTATCAATAAAATACTTAATTGTATTTATATCTAAATGATCATAGTGATCATGAGATATCAATATGTAATCAACATGAGGCAATTCATCTAGAACATATACTGGTTTTTGATATCTTTTTATAAACCAGCTAAAAGGAGAAGCAGATGGTGAAAAAACTGGATCAGTTAAAATTATTTTATTATTTATAGATATCATTAGGCTTGAATGACCAAACCAAACAAATTTAATATTATTTAATGATTTTTTGAAATCCTCATTTATCAGATTTTTTTTCTCTGGCAAAAATACCTTTGGATTTGTCTCATTAGAACTAAAAAACCAGTTATTTTTGAGGTTTTTTAATGGTTTTTTCCAAAAACTTCCCTCTTCTTTCATTTTTTCAATAATACCAATTTCTTCATTAACGAATTTATCTTGATTTAAATCATAATTCTCTGATTTAGTTAAAGATAATTTATATTCACCAGATGGTATATTCCCAAATTGTTCACAACTTGTAAGAAATAAAATGCTTAAAATAGATAATAATGAAACTATCATAAGACATAAATATAAAATTTTTTTAAACATATTTTAATTATTTTTCAGAATATTCTACGATTGGTGACCAATTTTTAATTAAAGTTGTTTTTTTAAGTAAATTTTCACATCTACTTTTGTATAAAAAATTGATGTGATCATCAGGATTAATATCAAAAATTTTATTAAATAATTTCGAAGCATTTTTAAATTTTTTATTATGATACTGTTCAATACCTTTTTCAAAGTCTTTAATTGTATCTTTTTTTAGTTTATATAAATCGCTCGCATTACTATCGACAACTTCATATATCGAAAATGACTCGGATTTCCCTTTAACTTTTACTATATCAACGAATCTAGTAAATAAATTTTTTTGCTTTATTTTTTTCTTTGTGTCTTCGCTAATTAAAATATCAGATTTGTAAACTTTCGTTAAACTTTCTAATCTTGATGCAATATTTACTGCATCACTTATTACAGAGCCTTCCATTCGATTAGATTCACCTAGTGTGCCTAACATCATCTTTCCTGTATTTATACCTATGCCAATTTTAATTGGGTCTTGTCCACTTATTAAGGATTTTTGATTATAAGAATTTAAACTTTTGTGCATTTCAATAGCTGCAATAATTGCATCTTTCTCAGATGTTTTAAACAAAGCCATAACACCATCACCCATGAATTTATCAATATAACCATTATTTTTTCTTATTAACGGTCCAATATTATTTAAATAAGAATTTACAAATTTAAAATTTTCTTCTGGTGACATTTTTTCTGATATAGAGGTAAAAGATCTAATATCAGCAAACAAAATACTCATGTTAATACTAACCTGGTCTCCAAGCTTAACATCTAAAATACTATCCTTTCCTAAATATTCTAAAAGTTGCTTCGGAACAAATCTTTGATATGCTTTTGTTAGTTTTACCTGTTGTTCAAAAAGTGAATTTTTCATGTCATTTAGTTGCTGTGCCACAGCAAAACCAAACGTAATGAACATTGCTATAAATAAAACACCTACCGAGGAAGATATTATAAACCAAGTTACCCAAGTAAAATCTAAAATAAGGTAAGATATCAAAGACACTGGAACAGATAGAAATGGTAGAAGAAATGAAACAAACAAGTATTTAGAATATTTGCTACCTTTTTTCCATAATTTATATGATAAAATTGCTGAAGTTAGTAATAATAATAAAAAAGGTATTGTTAAAAACTTCATCTGGATAATACCAGGACCACCTCGATCAGGAGGATAATTCACCAAATCAATATATTTTTCAGTTGGCCAATTCAATGAAGTAAAAAAGTTAATTATGACCATTAATAAATAAAATATGATTATAAATATATATATCTTGTCAACTTTTGGAAAAGTTATTCTTAAATTCATTGATGACCTAAAAAATTGTAAAAGTAGAATAAATAAAATTGAAATCTGACATAATGAAAATTCGCTATGATAAACCCAACGATCTATAGATAATACTTTACCTATTACTAGATTTGTTGTTGATAATATTGATAGTTGGAACAAGCTCAATGACAGCCAAATATATGGGCCCTTAGAGACTATAAACATAAACAAATAATAAAGTGCAAAAGAAAATACGATTGATATAGTAGCTATATTTGACAATATACTTAGATATTGTTGGAAACGAACAGTTTCCCAAGTTCCAATGCCAATTCTATCTAGGCCATTTGTCTTTCCCATGTACCTATCTAAAGGATTATTTCTAAAATAGTTATAAACTATAGTTACTTCATTTTTAGGTAATAAAATTTTATATTTGTCTAAAACCCTTCCTTCATCAATCCATCTATCAGTTTCAAAATTCCAATAGGAATACATCTTTTCTAATCCATTAAAATCAGTAAAAACCTTTTTTTCAGTATTCCAATTATGAAAAAGACCTATTTCATTTGTATTAAAATTATTTAAAATTTTAAATCTAATCCAATATCCATCAACTATAGATTGGTAATTTTTTAGATTCTTTTTCCAACTTCCTTTTTTGAGTTCTTTAAGAGTTGCATTATGATCGTACCCTTCTAAATACTCAAAGTGTTTGTATGGAATATTTTCTAAACTTTTTGAGCCAATTGTAAATGGTGCTAAAATTTGATCATTACTTTTAGCTAAGGATAATTTTTGAAAAAAAAATAAATTAGAAAAAAAAGAAAAGCATATTAGTGAAAAGGATAGAAATTTCATATATTTAAATATATTTTAAAAATCTTTGAAATAATCAGACATTATTCAAATCCATATTTTTTTAATACTTTTTCATATACTGGGTAGCTTAATTTTTCATTATTATATTTTTTAAATATATCATAAATTTTAGTTAATTTATTTGTCTTAATAGCTAGTTTAACATTTTCAAAATGACCTTCTGCAGTTTTAAATTTATTCTCAAAATGAGATGCTACACCAGAGTGTATTTCGTACCAAAATTTCTTTTGATGAGGCATTGTACTCATCATCTTTAATGCACTTTTTCCATCTTTCACAATATTATAACATACAGCTAACATATAATTATCCATAACTACAAAATTCCCTGTGTCCATTTTATTAGCAATTAACCCCATTTCCCAACAACCACGATGAAACTGACATTCATTATTTAATGTATCCTTGGGTTGTTCATTGGAACTACTTACATTGTCTAATGTACAATTACCTCCAAATGCAACATTCATTGCTAAATTACTAAGTACGTTTGGATCTCCTGAGTTTTGTTCAAATGCTTTATCAGCTGAATTAAACATTTGTTCCCAATTTTTTTTGTGAAATTCTATCTGAGTTTTAACCATAAGACCTGTTGATGATTTAGGATCAAGTCTTAAGGCATTTTCAATATATTTTGATGCGTCCTTCAACAAATGATTATTTTCTTGATCAGGATAATCTGCATATAAATTTCTGGTTCGCGCAGCTAACCATACCCAGGCATCAGCATAATTAGGATCTTTTTTAACAGATTCCTTTAAACAATTTACTGCTTTCATTCTATCTTTTAAAACTATTTCTGAATTTCGTGCTAGATTTATACATTCATATATCGTTATATCACTGGTTTTACTACTTGCTATTTTTTTATTAATATCTTTAGAGAGCACTGCTCCAGCTCCTACCAATTCATTAATAATTTTTTTAATTATTTCATCTTGCAAGGCAAAAATATTTTTACCTGTCAAATCTCTGTCATATGTTTCAGACCAAATATTTGATATGTTCTTACCATCAATCAAATCAACCTTGACTCTAAGCATGTTATCAATTTGCATGATGTTACCATCTACAAAATAAGAAGCGTTTGTTTTTTTTGATACTTCACTTAAATCTTTTGGAATTTTTTTTAAATTTAATATATTCAATGCTTTAGAAGACTTTGTTAGTTTTGACCCTAAGTCTTGAGATATACCAAGAGCTAAAAGTTTTTCTTTTTTTGTGTCACTTAAACTTTTAAAAGGAAGTACAACTATTTTACTGGTATCAAGTTTTTTCTCAGTTTCGAAAATTCCAGTAAAAAATAATCCTATAAACACTGCAGCTATAGCACCCCCTACTAGTCCAATAAGTTTTGCCTTTGATGATTGAGTTTTTAATTTTCTTTTTTGTGAAGGGTCTAGTAACAAGTCATATGCATGAAATGTATTTTCTTTGACCTTCTGCTCACCAAGATCATTAAATTCATACTTTGTTTTCTTAGCAACCAAGTCATAAACATTCTTAGCTATTGTTATCCCACCAGGCTGTGCCAAGGCCTCTAAACGAGCGGCAATGTTTACACCATCGCCCATAAGGTTCTTATCACCTTGCTTTACAACATCACCCATGTTTATACCTATACGGTATTCTAATTTGACCTGTGTTGTTTCTTTGGCATTACGCTCTTTAATTTTCTTTTGGAACTCTACAGCCATATTGATAGCTGCTACAGCGCTTGGAAATTCTGCGAAGACAGAGTCTCCACCTGTATTAAATATTCTACCCTTCTGCTTTTTTATGATGGGCTCAATTATATTATTACATTCATTGAGACTTGCTAAAGTAGCATCTTCGTCTTTTTCCATATGTTTACTGTAGCCAACAACATCCGTGGCAAATATAACAGCAATTTTACGGTCGGTATCTTGAGTAGACATAGATGAGTTAACTATACATATTTTAGCAAAATTAGAAATAAGTAATTTAATCTATTAATTTGATACCTCCACCGTTTTCAGAACCTTGAGAATGAATCCTTAATGTATTAAAAATATTTCTTCCAAAAGATTGGTTTTTTTTCATATCTTTTAAAAGTGAATTTTTTCGTTTACTTATGTCAGTTAAAATATTTAATTTACCATTATTTGCATCTATTTCAATTTCATCGTCATCTTCAATTTTTCCTATAACACCATTATCAATTGCTTCAGGAGTTACATGGATCGCTGCAAGAATTTTACCTGAAGCACCAGACATTCTTCCATCAGTTAATAACGCAACTTTAAATCCTAAATCTTGAACATTTGATAACATCGGTGTTAATGAATGTAATTCTGGCATTCCATTAGCTTTGGGTCCTTGGTTACGAACAACAATAATAACATTTCTATTCAATTTTCCTTTTTCATAAGCTTTTTTTACTTCTTCTTGATCGTCAAATACCAATGTTTTTGCCTTAATGTATCTAAACTGTTCTTTGACAGCTGAAATTTTTGCAACACATTTACCAATATTTCCATTTAACATTTTTAAACCACCATCATTTTGATGTGGTTTTTTTACATATCTAAGAATATCTAAATCAAAGGACTTAACCTCACTTTTTTTCCAATTTATTTTAGAGTTTATTAGTGTTGGTTCATATACATAATCAAATAAATTTTCTCCCCAAATTGTTTGAGCAGATCCGTCTAATAATCCATTATTTAACAATTCACCAATTATAAAACTAACACCACCAGCTGCATGAAATTGATTTATATCAGAACTACCATTAGGATAGACCTTTGATAATAGTGGTATGATTTTTGATAAATCATCAAAATCTTCCCATAAAAGCTTTATACCAGCCGCCGCTGCCATTGCTGGAAGATGTAAGGTATGATTAGTTGAACCACCAGTAGCAAGCAAACCTATTATTGCATTAACAAAACTTCTTTCATCAATTATTTTTCCTATTGGCCTAACATCTCTTCCTTTACTATTTATTTTAACAGCTTGTTCAACGGCAAGAACATTATAGGCATGTCTTAAATCACTGTTTGGATGAACAAATGCCGCCCCTGGAATATGAACACCCATAATTTCCATTATTATTTGGTTAGAATTAGCTGTTCCATAAAATGTACAAGTTCCTTCACCATGATATGCTTTGCTTTCAGCTTTTATTAATTCTTCTCTACTAACCTCACCCTTTGCAAAGGCCTTTCTTACATTTGCTTTTTCTTCATTTGGAAGTCCGCTTGACATTGGGCCCGCTGGCATGAATATAACTGGCAAATATCCAAAAGATAAAGCTCCTATAAAAAGTCCTGGGATAATTTTATCACAAATTCCTAAACAAATTGCAGAATCATAAACACCATGACTTAATGCAATTGCAGTTGACATGGCGATGACATCTCTTGACATTAAAGATAACTCCATACCTACTCTACCTTGAGTAATTCCATCACACATAGCGGGAACACCTCCAGCCATTTGAGCTGTTGCTCCATATTGATGAGCTATTGATTTAATAAGACTTGGATAATTTTCATAAGGCTTATGAGCGGATAACATGTCATTATATGAAGAAACAATCCCTATATTTGGCTTTTTATTCATTAATATATTTAATTGATCATTCTTTGGTGAAGAGGCTGCTACATGTGCCATGTTTGAGCAGGAAATTGTATTTCTATCAATTTCACTACTATTTTCCATATCATTAATATTATCTAAATATTTTTTTCTAGTATCTTGACTTCGGTCAATGATTCTTTCTAAAACTTTCTTTATTTCTGGATGCAATTCAGTCATTTAATAACTCAATATGAAGGTTGTTTTTTCTATTATTCAAGAGATAATACAATGGTATATTTTTATTAGTATAAGCATCTTTTAAAACTTCCTGTTTTATTTTTCCTTTAATTATAATTATGATTAACTTAGATGATAATATTAACGGCAAGTTCATTGAGATTCTTGGAACAAAGGGATCACCATTAGCTTTTATTTCATTAATATTTAGTTTAGATTTAGGATCTAAAGTATTGGTATTATTTATCATATTCGGGAATAAAGATGCAAAATGACCATCACTTCCTATACCTAATAAACATATATCTAAAGGAAATTTAAAATTATTGTCTTTATAAAGATTTTTATTTAAAGGAATGAAATTACTTATTTGAGCTTCATTTTTAAGTAAATGATTTCTTATCAATTTTTGATTACTATGATCATTTTCTGTATCAACTAATCTATCATCAACAAGAGTAATTTGAACCTTTGACCAATCTAATTTTTGTTTTGATAATTCATCAAAAATTTTAATTGGACTTGTTCCACCAGGAACTGCCATTGAAGCACTTTCATATTTATCAATGCTTAAAGAAAGATTTTTAACTATTAATTCAATTACGTCCATAAGTTATTCTTTCGGGTCAATCCATTCGTGATTATTTCTGATTAAAATTTTATCTTCTGGACCCATTGTTCCAGATCTATACAACTGGGGTGGATTTGACTGAACTTTATCAACAATAGGATCAATAAAATCCCATGCAGCTAAGACTTCATCTAAGCGCATAAATAAGGTTTGGTTTCCTCTAGCTACATCCATTAGTAATCTTTCATAAGCATCTGGCAATCTTTCAACAAATGTTTCATTAAATGATAAATTTAATTCCGAAGGAAAGAATCTCATTCCACCTGGACCTGGCTCTTTAGATGTTAACTTTAATCTTAGACCCTCATTCGGCTGAACTCTTATTATAAGCATATTAGGTTTATCATTATTTTTATCAAAATCTCTTAATTTAGAAAAAATATTATGTGGTTTATTTTTAAAAGTTATTATAATTTCACTTGCTCTAGTCGATAATTTTTTTCCAGTTCTGAGATAAAAAGGAACTCCTGCCCACCTCCAGTTATCAATACCAACTTGCAATGCAATAAAAGTTTCAGTATTAGTTGGCTTTCCAAATTCATTTTCATAGCCTTGATATTGGCCAGTTTGTATATCACTGTCACTTAATGATCTTAAAGATTTTAATATACGAAGTTTCTCGTCCCTTACTTGATTTGCATCAAAATATGAAGGTGGTTCCATAGCAACTAAACAGAGTAACTGAAGCAAATGATTTTGAACCATATCTCTAATAGCGCCATATTCATTATAATAAGAAATTCTATCAGCAACCCCAATTTCTTCAGCTACAGTAATTTGAACATTTTCAATATTTTTATTATCCCATTGGTTTTCAAAAAAAGTATTTGCAAACCTCAAAGCCATTAGATTTTGAACCGTTTCTTTTCCTAAATAATGGTCAATTCTATAGATTTGTTCTTCCTTAAATGTTTTGTATAAATTTTCATTGATCTCTATTGCAGATTGTTTATTAAATCCAATTGGCTTTTCAACAACCACTCGACTATGAGTAAAATTTAATTTTGATTTTCTTATTAAATTACATGTTGTTTCAAAAAGATTGGATGATATAGCAAGATAAAAAATACATATTTGTTTTTTTTTTAAATTTTTATTTAATAATAAAATTAGATCATTAATTCCTTCACCAGTAACTAAATCGAGCGTTATAAGCGATAAAAGTTTGTGAAAATTTTTCCAATTATTTTGTAAAGTTTTACTCAAATAAATAGAATTAAAAGTATGTGGTTTTATTAAATTTAAGATTGTTTCTAATTCTGTTTTTTTGTGTAAGCAAATAATAATATTTGATTGACTATCAATTTGCTTATCTACAAATCTCCAAAATAAAGCGGGAATTATTTTTCTTATAGAAAGATCACCTCCACCTCCAAAAATTACAAAATCAGTAGGACTTATTTTTGCAGCATTTGGAATAGAATTTTTCATATTAACCTATCTACATTTATAAATACTTAAAGAGATATTATGAAATAAATGTCTTGTAAAATGGAATTTATTTAACCTATTGCCTGTTTTTGGATCAAATATGAACTTTTTATAAATTAATAAGTGAATTAAATTACAATACTTCACCCTTGATAAGATCTAATACTTCAATTTTACCAATCTTAGAGATTAAATCTCTCAAAGTTATTCCTTTAGCCTTAGTTTTTGGAGGAGCAAGGTATTCTGCTATTGGCTCAATAGATAAAAATCTTTTTCTTTCTTGAGGATATTTCCGTGAATGAAATACTGGAATAGTGTCTGAATCTAATTCAATAAAATCCTCTGGATGATCTTGTAGATTAATAACTGATTTTGGTGGAATTTGAACATTAAAGTTTTGTTTACAGTAATCAGGTTGTATCATGAAAATATTATTGTGGTAGTTTGTATGATCAACTGCTATACAAGAATAGCAGTTTTTACAATATATTCTGGTAGAACTTGCATCTTCTTGTAAATGAGTAACAACCATACTTTCTAAACCAAAATAATTTAATATATCAGAACGGAAATAAACTGAATAAAGAATATTTTTTGGTTTTTTACCTCCATTCTTTTCAGCCCAACTTAATGCTTGTCTACAGTCCTCACATGCACACATTACTGAATATTTAGGAGATGTGTCATTTAATTCTATTCCACATTTACCACAAGAGCATGAAATTTTATTTTTAATCTCCATAATATAACTTTAAAAAAAAAATTAAATTTGAAATATTTTAATTTTTAAAAATTAAGAGTGCTTATAAGATAATCACAATCCCTTCCATTCTTTTCCTAGTAAGCACAAAAACATTCCTGCCCCTGTTATTATGAGACCAAAACTAACTGAATATAAAACGTAATCTATAGACAAATTTCTGGATACTGCAAGATACCCAAATAAGACCACGCATGAAAATCTTAAAATCCCAACTAAAATCGGCTTTATCATTTTACCAGTTCCTTGACTTGAAAAATAAATAGCCTGACCAAAACCAAAAAGACAATAAAACGGTGTTACAATTAAAATATATTTTAAACAATATTTAATTACATCAGGGTTCGAAGAAAAATTTTGGTATAAAAATTGAGGAAAAAGATTAATAAAAAGTCCAATAAAACCAATAATCAAAAAACATACAATTCCTCCAGTAAAAGCTATCTTTCTTGCTCTGGCAAACTGTTTAGAACCAAAATTAATACTAACAGATGCTGTTAAAGCTGCACCTATTCCAAATATTATAGGTGTTAAAATTAACTCTAATCTTGCACCTATGCCATATCCTGCTAGAGCATTTGGACCAAAATTTCCAATATAACCCGTCATAACACCTACTGTCAGCGCTATAGTAATGCTATTTAAAAGACCAAGACCTCCAACTTTCATAATATCAATGAAGATTAAATTTGAAAATTTATGAAATTTAACTTTTAAAATACTTTGCTTAAAAATTAAATAATAAAACAAATAAGCCATCATAATTATATGGCAAATAACTATCGAAATAGCGGGACCAAGAATACCGAATTTAAAACTGTCATAGATACCAAATGTAAAAACATATGATAAAATTATTTGACATAAACTTCCAATTACAATCGCCTTTGAAGGGATATAAGTATTTCCTAAACCTCGAATTATTGAAGCTAATATATGAGTTAGCCAAAAGAAAATTGAAAATGCAAAAAACACTTTTGAATAATTAATAGCCCCAACTAAAATTATTTCAGTTGCACCCATAAATTTAAAAATATTTTTTGAATATAATAAAAATATTATCGTAAAAATTAATGCCATTCCAAATGCAACTAAAATCGAATGAAAACAAGATGCTTCAGCTCTTTTAATATCTTTGCTACCGACCGCTCTTCCAACTGAAGAAGTTACTCCACCACCAATAGCTCCTGCAGCCATCATTAACATGAGCATTTGAAATGGAAAAATTATGGCTATTATAGCTAAAGCTTCAGTACCTAAAAAACCAAGAAACATAGCATCTGCAAATGTTGCTATTGTCCAAGCAATCCAAGCAAATGCATTTGGAAGACCAAGCTTCCATATTATTTTTAAAATTGATCCATTTAAGATTAGAGGTATGTTTGATATTTTAGTCTCCTTAAACTTTTTTCAAAATAGCAATTTTAAATACAATTTAATTACTTTAATGGATAAGTCGATGTAGCATGACACAGAACATCTCTATTTTCTTCTGAGTAGACCTTAGTCTCACCAATAGCTATAGAACTTCCAAATCTTTGAACCTCGCTTTCAATTATAAAATAATCTCCAAATGCTGGCCTTATAAAATTATTATTTTGAGACAAAGTTCCTCTTTGCGATTTAGTTGAAGTGTTCATGGCAATAGACATAACTGTATCTATTACTGACATTAAAATTTGTCCTGACAAAGCTCCTGTTACAAATTGATAATCTTTAGAATTTTCTAATCTTGCAACAACTTTACCTTTTTTGATACTTAAGAATGACAACTTTAACTGCTTAACATATGGAGCAAAAACATAATCATATATCTTTTCCACATTTTCCATTGTTATTGTATCTTCAGGTAATTTTGGGTTCATAAATTAAAGCTATAAAATTTTTAAAATTAAACAAATAATAATCTAAATAAAATAAGTTTATATAAAAATTAATATTTTTGGTATGATTTATTAAATTTAAAGGAGAAATTATGGCTACATATTTAATACTTGGAACATATTCAAATAAAGGTGCAAAAGGGTTAGTGGAAAAAGACTCTGATCGTAGAGAGGCCATGAAAACTTTGGCAGATAGTGTCGGGGCAAAGTTTCTAGATTATCATATCACTAGAGGTATTTATGATTTTTGGATTTTAATTGAAGCCGAAAGTTTTGATCAAATTGCTGCAATTAACCTTAAAGCAAAATCTGCAGATACAATAGATAAAGCTGATGTTTTAGAAACAGTTGATATCAATAATATTAGAAAACAAGCTAAACAGGTTAACTACATTCCACCAACAGAATAAAGCAGTTAAAAAATTAAATAATTTTAAAATGTTTTATAAAATTATTTCAAATCCTTCAAACTCTGGATGTCCTAGATAGACATCACTATGTTGTCCAGCTCCTTTATGTGCTTTTCTAAAAGCCTCTGATTTTGTCCAATTGATAAAGTCTTCTTCAGTTTCCCACAAACTATGAGAAGCATAAAGTCTGTAGTTTTCTTGCTCACTACCCTTTATTAAATTAAATTTTTTAAAGCCAGGTACATTTTCTAAATGTGTATCACGACTTTTCCATATTTCTTCAAAAGTTTCTTCTTTACCAGAAATTATTTTAAATCTATTCATTGCTATATACAATTAACTAACTCCAATATTAACGTATTTTTTATTAAAAAAATCATAATAGATTACATTAGTAACATCATTCGTACCAAGATAAAATATTGGATTTTGAAAAAATATATTTTATGCAAGAAAGCTTTCCGAAATTAATTATACACTATCAAAAGTCTTTTTAATATATAAGCTATCAAGTAAATCTCTTACATAATTTAATGCCATATAAGTATTTTCACACTGGAATTGATATAGTATTTTTGTAATTTTTTTTTCAGTTTCGTCAATATAACAGCAGTCATGTTTTCTAAAATCATAAATTTTTACTGACGATAAGGATATTGATTTTATTAAATCATCAAAAGGAACTATAATATCATTTATTCTTATAATGATTATAAAATTATTTAGTTTAAAGTTTTTAAAAACATGCTTAATATCTACTAATAATTTGGAGTTTATGAATGAAAGATGATTACCTAATTGAAGTAAACAATTTAAAAGTATACTTCCCTCTAAAAGATAATACCGTTAAAGCTGTTGATGATGTATCTTGGAACATAAAAAAAGGTGAAACTTTAGCTGTCGTTGGAGAATCAGGATCAGGTAAATCAGTCACAGCAATGTCACTTATGAGATTAACAGATTACTCTGGAGGAGATATAGTTTCAGGCTCAATAAACTTTAATAGAAAAAATGGGGATACATTAGATATCACTCAACAAAATCAAGATACAATGAGAGAAATAAGAGGAAACGATATATCAATGATATTTCAAGAGCCAATGACTTCTCTAAATCCAGTATTTACAATAGGTATGCAAATTTCTGAAGCAATTATAAAGCATCAAAATAAAACTCCTGAAGAAGCCCGTGAAATTTCATTAGAAATGCTTAAATTAGTTAGAATACCAGAACCAGATAAACAACTTGAACAATACCCACATCAATTATCTGGTGGAATGAGACAACGCGTAATGATTGCAATGGCATTAAGTTGCAAACCATCACTTTTGATTGCTGACGAACCAACTACTGCATTAGATGTTACCATACAAGCTCAAATACTCGATTTAATTAAAATGTTACAAAGAGATATTGGAATGTCAGTCATGTTTATTACACATGATATGGGCGTAGTTGCAGAAGTTGCTGATAGAGTTGTTGTTATGCTTAATGGAAAAAAAGTGGAAGAAGGAACAGCAAAAGAAATTTTTTTAAAACCAAAACATCCCTACACAAAAGCTCTACTTTCAGCTGTCCCAAAACTAGGAAGTATGAAAGGTCGTAGATTACCAGCCAAATTTGCCAATATAGACGTAAAAAGAGCTGAAGGTGACGAAGTTAAAGATATTAAAGACGGACATCAACTTCAAGATATAAAAGATCAGGTCAACTATAAATCTCCTCCCTTGTTAAAAGTTGAAGGATTGACAACACGTTTTGAAATAAAACAAGGGATGGGAGGGAAAAAAGGAATAGTGCACGCTGTTCAAAATATTGACTTTTCAATGCAGCCAGGAGAAACCTTTGGATTAGTTGGTGAGAGCGGTTGCGGAAAATCAACAACTGGAAGAAGTATTCTTAGGCTTACTGAACCCACAAGAGGAAATGTAATTTTTGATGGCGTAGATCTGTCATCTTTAAATATAAAAGAATTAAGAACTTATAGAAAACAAATGCAAATGATATTTCAAGATCCATTTGCTTCACTTAATCCAAGAATGATGGTAGGAGAAACAATTGCGGAACCTATTTACGTTCATGGATTAGCTAAGGGAAAAGAAGTTACAGATCGTGTTGAAAAACTATTAGATAGAGTTGGACTTACGCCAGATTATGCTGTGAGATATCCTCACGAATTATCTGGTGGACAAAGACAAAGAATAGGTATTGCAAGAGCTTTAGCATTAGAACCAAAACTTATCATTGCTGATGAAGCTGTTTCTGCGTTAGATGTATCAATTCAAGCTCAAGTTGTTAATCTTATGATGGAATTACAAGAAGATCTTGGGTTGTCATATTTATTTATAAGTCACGATATGGCTGTTATAGAAAGAGTAAGTCACAGAGTTGGTGTAATGTATCTAGGAGAAATTGTTGAACTTGGACTAAGAAGTCAAATTTTCGAAAACCCTCAACATCCTTATACTAAAAAGTTAATGTCTGCAGTACCAGTTGCTGACCCGAGAAAAAGAAAAACTGAACTTAATCTAATGACTGATGAAATACCTAGTCTGGTTAAGCCAGTAGATTATGAACCTGAAAAAATACATCTTACAAAAGTTGATGAAGGTCATTATGTAATGCCTCATTGAGTATATCAGAAAAGATGATTTTTATTATTAGATATTATAATTTAATGTTTTTTGATGTATAACCTAACCTATAATTAATATTATGTTAAATAAATTAACTAAGTTTTTAGGAGGAATAAATATGCTTGGTTTCATAAAAAACTTAGTTGGAGGATTAGCTCTGATTTCCTTCACCGTTGTTGGTGGTATTGCGAATAGTGCATCTTGCCCCAAATCAGGTGGAATTTTAAAATATGGTGTTAAAGCTGAACCGCCAACTTACGACATGCATGGAACGAATTCATACGCAGTTATGCACTTCGTTGCGCAGCATTACTCAACATTATTAACATTTGATTGGAATAAATTTCCAAAACTTGAAGGTGATGTTGCAGATAGTTGGAACGTCTCATCCGATGGATTGACTTATACTTTTAAAATAAAAAAAGGTATAAAATTCCATGATGGTACTCCATTAACATCAAAAGATGTTAAAGCAACCTATGACAGGTTAAGAAACCCACCTGAAGGTGTTATTTCAGTAAGAAAAGCACTCTTCTCATCGATTTCTGGAATTACAACGCCTGACGATAATACAGTTGTCTTTAAATTGAGTTCTCCAGATGCATTTATGCTTGATGGATTTGCATCACCATTTAATGCGATTTACTCAGCAAAAGACATTGCAAAAGATCCAAAATGGCACTTAAAAAATATAAATGGTACTGGACCATATAAGTTTGTTGCTCACAAAAAAGGTGAAAGCTGGAAAGCTGAGAAGTTCGCAGACTTTCATCATGGAGATAACTGCTTAGATGGAACAGAGTCTTTTAGAATTAAAAAAGTTGCTGAACCATTAATTGGTGGTCAAATAATGGCTGAGTGGAGAGGAACTGCACCACCTGAAAGAGTGTTATTGAAAAAAGAAATGGGTGATAATGTTTCATTTCAAGCTAAAACATTGATGACACTATGGGTAGTAAGTTTAAACAGTAAAACTAAAGCTTTCCAGAACAAGAAAGTAAGACAAGCGATCAATATGTGTATTGATAGACACACAGGATTAAAAAAGTTAGCTAAGATTACTTTTACAGCTCCAAGACCTTCTGGTTATTTACTATATGATACATTCTATGCATTACCAGATGAAGAATTATATAAAATTCCTGGTTTTCAAAAAGATATTGCTGCTAGTAGAAAAAAAGCGATGCAAATGCTTAAAGAAGCTGGTGCTGAAGGCTTAGAATTTACATACAGTAACAGAGCTGTATCTCATCCATATGATCATATAGCTATTTGGCTAATGTCTGAGTGGAAGAAATGTGGATTAAAACCAAAAATGATTACTAACCCAACTTCAAAATTTGTAAAAATTAGAAGAGAAGGTGGTTTCGATGCTACAATCGATTGGGCTCCATCATTTTTACCAGATCCAACATTAATGCATTTTAAATATATATCAGCTGATAGAACAGCATCTAACTACTCTAAAAATACAGATAGAGGATTAGATAAAATTTTTGATGCTCAAAAAGGTGAAGTTGACAAGAATAAAAGAAAAGCTCTTGTTCATGAATTTGAAAAAACTGCACTTGAAAATGCATGGGTATTACCAATTACCTATACAGATCGTGTGATAGCACTAAACAGTAAGGTAAAAGGATATGTGATTGCAAACTCACATATATTAAATAACACCTGGAGAGGTGTCTATTTAGACTAAACTTTATGAAATAAAGGCAATCTAATAATAATTTAGATTGCCTTCCCTTTTATTTTTTTTTAAGAATAAATTAATGTTAAAATACGCTATTAAAAGAATTTTATTAATGATACCTACCCTTTTGGCGGTAGCTGTCATAGTCTTTTTAGTTTTAAGAGTTGTTCCTGGAGATATTGTCGAATTAAAGTTAACTGCTGAAGGCGGTGAAGTATCTCTAGAACAAATAGAGGCTGAAAAAACAAGATTAGGCCTGAATGATCCACTTCACGTTCAATTTATAAAATATATGAGCGGATTACCTCGTGGCGATTTGGGCATTTCATTATGGACTGAAGAGCCTGTCTCAGCAGAAATTGCTGCACGTATTGGTCTATCTTTCGAGCTAGCTTTATTATCAACTATATTAGCCGTTATAATTGCATTTCCTCTAGGCACTCTATCTGCCCTATTTAGAGGAACGATATTAGATTATATAATAAGGATTTTAACTATAGGTGGTATTGCTGTCCCCTCTTTTTGGCTAGGAATGTTATTAATCATGCTAGTTCTTGCCACTATAGGAACGTTACCGCCACTAGGAACTGTTAGTTTATTTGCAGATCCTTTAGTTAACTTACAACAGATGATATGGCCTGCAATTTCAGTTGGTTATAGATATAGTTCAGTTGTAGCAAGGATGCTTCGTTCATCAATATTAGAGGTTTTATCAGAAGATTATATCAGAACAGCTAGGGCAAAAGGTCTATATGAAAAAATAGTTATAGTAAAACATGGTATGAGAAACGCCCTATTACCAACTGTAACAGTAATAGGTCTTGAATTTGCTTTTTTGTTAGGTGGATTAGTTGTTACAGAGTCAGTTTTTAATTTAAATGGTATTGGAAAACTATTTGTAGATAGTGTTGTTAGAAATGATTTAAATCTTTTACAAGGATTAGTACTAACAGTTGCAACTGCATTTGTAGTTGTGAATTTATTAATAGATCTTTTTTATGCAGCATTAGATCCTAGGATAAGATATCAGTCATGAGTAAAATGAATATCGCAAAACCAAAAAGAAGAACAGTTTGGGATTTTATAAAACAACAACCACTTGGTTTTATAGGATTAATTTTAATATTAATAATGTCTATTGCTGCTATTTTTTCACCGGAAGTTGCTCCATACCATCCAGAAGATGTTGATTTTGAAGCTTCTCCTGCACTTGGAGGTGGGCAACCATCTTGGGATCATCTACTAGGTGCTGATGCGTTTGGAAGAGATATATTATCAAGATTGATATATGGCGCCAGGACAGCTTTATCTATTGGTTTTTTATCAGCATTTATAGGCTGTACAGTTGGAGCAATAATAGGAACTACATCTGCATATTTTGGAGGTAAAATTGACTTGATAATTCAAAGACTAATAGATCTAATGTTATCATTTCCTATCGTTGTTTTAGCAATTGTTGTAATCGCAGTTTTCCCAAAGACTGTCGTTGCCGGAATTGATATAAACGTTATCATTGCTATTGCAATACCATTTACACCAAAAGTTGCTAGAGTTATAAGATCACAAGCCTTAACAATAGTAACTTTACCATATGTAGATGCAGCAAAATCTGCCGGTTTCTCTGCAACTAGAACGATATTTAGACATATATTACCTAACGTTACAGCACCATATCTTATAATGCTTACTGCATTTATAGGGCAAGCTATATTACTTGAGGCCAGTTTATCTTATCTTGGATTAGGAGTTGTCGAACCAACACCTTCGTGGGGTTTAATGCTGTCAGGTGTGAACAGTGATTATTATAGAACAGCAGCATGGATGATTATTTATCCAGGATTAGCTGTAAGTATAGCAGTATTTTCATTCAACTTATTTGGTGATAGTTTAAGAGATTGGTTGGATCCTAAGTTAAAATTATAAATTTATGAATAAGAATTCAAATATTGGATTTGTTGGTCTTGGAAATATGGGAAAGCCAATATTTGATAATCTAAATAAAGAATTTTCTAACGTTTTTTGTTTTGATAAAGATACATCCAAATTAAAAATAAATAATTTCTCCTCTTCTCTAAATGAAATTTTTGAAAAATGTAAAATTATAATTTTTTGTATTGAATCAAATGAACAAATTATTGATATCATTAAAGAAAACGCAATAAAGAAAAATACAATTATTATTGATTTAACAAGTTCACTTCCAGAGTTAACAAAGCAAATTTCATCTTACTTAAAAATATTTGAATCACATTACATTGACGCAGGTATGTCAGGAGGTGCTTCAGGAGCATCAAATGGCACATTAACTTTAATGCTTGGTGGCAGTAAAACTATATGTAAAAAGATTGATTTTATTTTAAAAACATTCGCGAAGAATATATTTTATCTTGGTAAATCAGGAAATGGTCATCTGATGAAATTATTACATAATTCAGTATGTCATAGTATTTTTTTAATAAATTGTGAAATTCTAAATATAGCTAAATCATATGGAATTACTGACACTGACGTAATTAATGTATTTAATAAATCTAATGCTAAAAGTTATATTAGTGAGAATAGATTTCCAAATAATATTTTAAATGGAAAATTTAATGGAAAATCAACAATTAAAAATCTAAAAAAAGATTTAAAAATGATGAATTCAATTTTAAAAAATTCAAAAAGTAAAAAAAAATATACCGAATTAAGTAATGAAATTTTAAGTAAAATAGATGATAAGTTAAATATGGAAGATTTCACAAATATTTATAAGATGTGGGACAAAATTTAATTTAAGTCCTTAATCAATCTTTTAATTTTGCACCTGCTAAAATACTGATTTTTCCAGCTACAGGTATCATTGTTCTTATTTGCAAACCCCAATGGCCATTCTTTTTTGTTGAAACCCAGATACCAGTTGCAGTTGCATAAATTTCGTTATTTTCTAATCTTCTGTTAAATTCTACTAAACATTGAACGGCATTCTCTGACTTGTTAATGACTTCAACTTTATCTAAAGTTGATTTATTCCAGTTCTCTTCCTTTTCTAATTTATTTAAAAGAAACCCTATATATTCCCACATTTCTTCTTCATTTTTATATATTGTTGGGTCGTTATTATCTGATTGCGCCATATGTGGATAGTTAAGACAATTCAATATTTTGGATTTATCTCTTTTATTAAAATAGTATATAAAATCGTGCAAGCATTGAACTGCCCTATTTTCTTCTTCAGTGCTTATCATTATAATTCCTTCAATATAATAAAATATCTCAGTTTATATTAAAATACTATGAGGATATTAAAATTTTATTAAAAAACTTTTAATATATGGATTTAATTTTCAATCCATTATTTTGCTAAATTTATGAAAACATCACCCATTCCAGATTGAATTTGATCAAGTGGAGTTCTATTTCTAATACTGCATTGTCTTCCAGTTATTCTATTAGCATATATCTTCCTTAAATCTGATGAAGAGCAATATTTTGCATCATGTAAAACACCTATAATTAATTTATCATCTGTTACAGAAACTTGTTTTTTATCAAGCTTGTTATTTTTGCAAAAATAGTTTTTATTCACTTTTTTTGGAAAATCTAGTTTATTACATGGATCTTTTATCAACAGTACAAAGTATTCTTTTATTCCATTTTTAAAGGTTTTTTTAACCTTTTTTACTGAAGCATATTTCATTAAATCACAAACACAAGGCCAACAACACTTATAATAGTATCCACAAACTTTTTTATCTGAATCTTCTTCATTTAAATATACATAATGAGGTGTTGAATTTGGACGAATTAATGATCCAGAAACTGCACAATAAAGTTTGTTAACTTCTTTGAAATCTTCATAGTTTGTATATTTTTTTAAAATATGATTATAAAACTTAGGTCCAGCAGCATTTCTATTTGAGTCAGGAAAAATTTTTGGCCAATCCTTAACTAATTCATTATAAAATTTTTCACTTTCAGAATATGAAGAGCTAGTTGAAATAGTAAAAACAGATAATAGAAATAGAAGTAATAAATTTAAGTTCAGCTTAATCATAAAATTTACTAAAGACCTTTTCTGAACACATATGTTTTATTTAAATCATTTACTTTATATTCATTTATAGAGCCATCAGTCCATTTAATTATAATATTTTTTATGATCTCATTTTTCCTAAAGCCATAGTGAGCAACAGGTTCCATTTGGCATAAATATCC
This sequence comes from uncultured SAR116 cluster alpha proteobacterium, assembly GCA_902590245.1. Taxonomy (GTDB): domain Bacteria; phylum Pseudomonadota; class Alphaproteobacteria; order Puniceispirillales; family Marisalimonadaceae; genus TMED54. Next base: position 60,728 of record CACIWG010000001.1, read on the forward strand.
TGAGCCAGCATCAATAGTTTTTGCATGTTTTCTTTTGTTCGTTACAAGAATTACAGTTGCTCCTCTAGCAGGTGCTCCATATGTAGTTTTAGGAGCTATCCTAAGAAATTTTTTATTCTTAATATTTGATTTAAATAATGACAAAGGTTGTGGCCCAGATTCTCCATGTGAAATTAATAATTCTAAAATACCATCATTATCAATGTCAGCTACAGCCGCGCCAGTACCTAAGCCGTTTTTTTCCAAAGCATTTGAAATTTTCATTTGAGTAATCTTACCATTTTCTAAAATTTTAAAAAGCTTATTAGGCTCTCCTATATTATTCATAAAAATTTCATCGTAACCATCATTATCAAAATCAGCTGATATTATTGTTCGAATTCGAGATGGTTTTCTAAATTCTTTACTGGCCATATCATTGAAAGTAGTTTCATTATTAACAAAAATTCTATGAAAACCTTCCCAATTACCATTTATTATGTCTAAACTCCCCCTATATAAAAAATCTGATAAAGTCGTTCCTCTACCATTTTGCAAAACATCATCAGTATTATATTCAGTAGATACATTATAAAATTGATCTTTCTCATTTAAGTATAAAAAATTTGGCCCTCTCTCATTTGCAGCAAATATGTCCATTTTATTACTTAAAATATGACCAGCTACTACAGCCCTTCCCCCAGTGATTTTATCAATTTTTAAATCTGGAGCTATGTCACGAATTAAATCATTATTTAGTTCGTAAAATCGTGTTGGGCCACCATAATTGGCAACGTAGAACCCATATTTGCCATCGCCTTTTCTATCAACACAGACGACCGAACGCCCTGCAGTTAAATTCAAATTCTTTTGGTTTTTTGGTAATTCAAATAAATCAGTTATATCTTTATTAAAATTTAACAAACGATCAGAATATTTTTTTTCTCCGCTATATGTGTCAGTATTTAAGAAATATACCTCTTCCATTCCATCTTGATCTATGTCACAAGAGGCAACTCCAATAGTGGACCTTTTTTGATCAGAAAAAATTGAATTATTGATTAAATTTTTTAAAAATCCATCTTTAAATCCTAATGCTAAATTTGGATATCTAAAACCTGCAACTATAAATTCGAACTTATTATCATTATTGATATCAGCAACTGAAACGCCATAACTCAACCTATCAGAATTATTTTCAATTAAATTAGTAATATTTTTGAAAAAATCACTCATAGCCATTTTTGAAGTTAGAATTAATATAGATATTATGATGTATTTCATAATTAATAACTAAAGCTATTTTTTTTTTATTCAATACATCAATTAAAAGATATTTTATCAGGAACCAAATTAACTATCCATAATACTAATACTGGAAATTTATTATTAAAAAATAATTTCTATTTAACTAAATAAATAATTGAATTTATTGCTTTATTTTTTTTAAATGATTCTTTTGTTTGACTCCGAAAGCGTTTTCGTTGAAAATTTATATTGATGTCAAATTCATCGCTTAAATCAATCGCAGAAAAACTTAGTTTGTCTGAGTCAACTGTCTCACGTGCTCTGAATAATTATAAGGATATTTCACAAAGCACTAAAAAGTTAGTTAATGAGACTGTAGTTAAGTTAGGATATCAGCCAAATATTTTTGCTCGAAGACTAGCATCTGGAAATCCTGAGTGTTTGGGTTTTGTTATCCCATGGCGTGATGGTCAACTAAATGATCCATTTTTAGGTGAACTTATGTCAGGAATGTCAACTGCTTTAACAAAAATTGGATGGGATCTTACCGTGCTTGTTGCAAAAAGTTTTGAAAATGAAGTTGAACTTTTTAAAAAATTATCCATGTCTAAAAATTTAAGTGGATTAATTATATCTCGAACACTCAGAAATGATAAGAGATTTAAAATATTAACAGATTTGAAAATTCCTTTTGTTGCTCATGGAAGATCTATTAATTGCAGTACTTCATCATGGCTAGATGTAGATAACGAAAGTGCATTTTTTAATATGACAAAACATTTTGTTTCATTAGGTCATAAAAAAATTGCTCATATATGTGGTCCAAATGTTTATAATTTTTCTATACAAAGAATTGAAGGATGGAAAAAAGCCCTTTTAGAATCTGGTATACAGATTAAAAGTGAATTTTTACAAGTTGCAGATTTAAGCTTTGATGGTGGTAAAATAGCTATGGATCAGCTTTTAAAGTTAAAAGACTTACCCACAGCTGTTAGTTGTGTTTCCGATACAGTGGCTATGGGAGCTATGCAATCAATGAGAAACCATAATTTGTCTCCTGGTAAAGAAATATCTTTAATGGGTTATGACGGATTAGAATTAGGTGCCTGGATTGACCCTCCTCTTTCTACAATGACGCAACCAATACAAACTGTTGGAAAGAACCTTGCAGAAATGCTCGTTGATCTTGTAAATGGCAAAAAAAAACCATCAGATCTTCAAAAGCTTGTTCGTGCTAATATTTTAAGAAGAGGAACTGATAATTCACCAATGACAACATATTAAAATTAAAAGGAGGAGTATAATATGAAAAAATTATTAAATTATCTAATCTACAGTTTGATCGTTACTTTTTTTGTAAGTAACGCGTCTGCTGAGACAATTAGATTTTGGACTACTGAAGAACAGCCAGCCCGATTAGCAAAGCAACAAGCTATGGCTGCTGATTTCAAAAAGAGAACTGGACACTCTGTGGAGGTGATCCCAGTTTCTGAAAAAGACTTAGGTAAAAGAGCTACAGCAGCATTTGCGGCTGGTGATTTACCTGATGTTATCTATCACACCTTACAATATGTCTTACCTTGGTCAGAAGCTGGTATTTTAGATGTAGAAATTAATGATGACATTGTAAACTCGCTTCAAAAAAGTACATTTGCTCCAGGAGCAATTTCAATGGCTCAATTTAATGGAAAAACAGCAGCAGTACCAGTTGATGGATGGACACAAATGGTCGTCTACAGAAAAGACCTTTTTGATAAAGCAGGTTTAGCTGCTCCAACAAGTTATGCAAATATAGAAGCCGCAATTGAAAAATTACATAACCCGCCAAACATGTATGGTTTTGTTGCTGCTACAAAAGTTGACGAAAACTTTATGAGCCAGGTGTTAGAGCATGTATTTCTAGCAAATGGAGTTTCTCCAGTAAACAAGAGTGGGTTTTCAAAATTAGATGAAAAAGCAACTTCAGAGGTTTTGAATTTTTATAAAAAAATAGCTAAAGCATCACCAGCTGGTGAACTTTACTGGAAACAATCTCGTGCAATATATTTTGCTGGAAAAGCTGCAATGATTATATGGTCTCCATTTATTTTAGATGAGCTAGCTGGTTTAAGAAATTCAGCTCCTCCAACAATAAATGATGATCCTACATCAAAAGAACTAGCTCAAAAAACTGGTATAGTGACAACTTTTGGTGGACCCTCTAATCCATCAGGAGCTGCTTGGGCTGATATAAGATATTTTGGAGTTACTTCTGATGCTAATACTGATGTTGCTTCAGAATTTGTAAAATACTCAATGAAAGATGGTTATACAGCTACACTTTCAATAGCACCTGAAGGTAAATTTCCAGTAAGAAGAGGCGAGCCATTAAACACATCAAAATATGTAAAAGCTTGGTCAAAATTGCCTGTTGGAGTTGATAGAAAAGCACCACTTTCAGAGTTGTACTCACCTTTAACTATTGATAAAATAGTTGCTGGACTTGAAACTGCTGATCGCTGGGGAGTTTCAGAAGGTCAACTGTCTTTAGCATCAAAAATTATTAACTCCCAAGTTATTAATCGTATTGTTCGTGAATATATTGACGATCAAATTGATGTAAAAGCAGCAGTTGCAAAAATGAATAAAGAACTTTCATCAATTAAGTAACCATTAGATAATTACAGACGGTACAAATGTATCGTCTGTAATTATAATTTTGATGCTTTAAATATTTTATAATGAAAAAAAATGTTAAAAGAAAAGAGAGCATCTTATCAATAAGAGAAAAAAAACTTGCTTATTCTTTGATTTTACCAACAATAATTTTGGTTTTATCTATAGTTATTATTCCACTTTTAGCAAATTTTTGGATATCTTTTAAACCAATTTCACTAGGTGATTTAAGACCACCTAAGCTTATTATAAAAGAAAGTGTAAGAAGTAAGTTATCACCTACAAATGACTTTGCAAAAATTCATTACAGATATAGAAATAGTTCATTAAAATATGAATTAAATGAAGTCGCTTTTAGTGACATAATTCCAAAAGGTATAACTGTTACCAAAATTAAATCTAAACATGAATGTAAAATAGAAAAGAATGAAATAGTTTGTAAACTTGGAAAAATTAAACCTAAAGTTTTTGGCAAAATAATATTAACAATTACAAAAAATGAATTTTGGAATGATGATGACAATCCTGAATCTCAGAAACCTAAAGCATCGTATAAAAGTACTAACATTTTAACTTCATTAGAATTTACATTTGAGAATTTTAAAAAAATCTTTTCTGCAAGTGAATTTTGGGATGTATTAAAAGTTTCCATCTACTATACTTTTTTTGGAACAGCTGGTGCATTATTAATTGGCTTATTCACGGCACAAATTGTAAATAAATCTTTTAAAGGTCGCCCATTTATAAGAGGTTTGCTTCTTTTTCCTTATGTATCACCCGTCATTGCAGTAGCATTTTCTTGGGTGATATTATTTGATCCATATTCTGGAATAGTTAACTCCCTATTTATACAAATGGAAATTATTGAAAAACCAATTAACTTTTTTGGTCAAAAATATACTCCTATAAATATATTTGGATACGAATTTAATTTTCCTTTAGCTTTATCAATGGTTATAATATTTGAGATTTGGAGATATTTTCCATTATCATTTTTATTTATTCTGGCAAGGATACAATCAATACCACAAGATATATATGAAGCAGCTGAAATTGATGGTGCTACTCCTTTACAACAATTTTATTATTTATCAATTCCATTTCTAATAGGAATAATAGCTGTTTTATTTTTACTTAGATTCATTTGGACGTTTAACAAATTTGACGATATTTTTCTTTTAACAGGTGGAAATGCAGGCACGCGAACTCTAACTGTTAATGTTTATGAACAAGCCTTTGCTATTTCTAACCTGGGCGCTGGTGCAGCTGTTGCAGTAGTAATCTTTATCTTTTTATTAGTTTTTTCTGTCATTTTTATAAAATTTTCTAAAAAGGAAGCTATGTGAAATGATCTGGAAATATGGTGTTTTTTGTTCAATTTTATCAGGTTCTGTTTGGGGAACTTTTTGGCAAGTTATTTTAACTATTTTAGGCATATTAACTACTGGCCTGCAATTATCTCTTGAAATAGCCCCAGCTTTATTTTCTGGTGCTTTAATTGGTTTTATCTACCTTATTTATCAAAAAAAAATTCAGTTAAAACAACATGTAATATTTGTATTTACTACTACTTTATTAATATATGGACTAACTTTGGGGGATCCATATTTTGGTAAAGATGAAAATGTTTTTGTTGAGTTTATTTTAGTTTTAATCACTTCCAGTTTTATTTGGATAAGTATTTACTTATCATTAAAAAACATATCAATCGGAAAATTATCAAGGTATCAATCTGAAAAATTTTATATTCGTTTATTATGGGGTTTAGGCTTAATTATATTAATATTAATTACTCTTATTCCATTTTATATAATGATAATGACAAGTTTAAAAAACCAACAAAGTTTAATTTTAAATCCTTTGGACTTGTCGTTAGATTTTAGCAATGGTTTTAACAATTTGTTTATTTCATATATTGAACTTTTTAAAAATTATAATTTTCATATTTTCTTGATGAACTCATTTCTTGTATCAATAGTTACAGTTTTAATAACTTTATTATTTTCAATTCCTGGAGCGTATGCTTTAGCAAGATTGAAATTTCCTGGTAAAGAATGGTTTTCAGGTTCTGTTATACTTATATACCTAATACCATCAATCGTATTAGTCATACCTTTGTATGCGGTTTTTTCACAACTGGGACTTAGAAATTCTCTTTTTGGTTTAATTATAGTATATCCAGCAACAACGATACCAGTAGCACTTTATATGTTACGAGGTTATTTCAGTACTCTCTCTAGTGAAATTGACGATGCTGCTATTATGGATGGTCTATCTCGATTACAAATAATTTATAAGATTGCTATGCCTTTATCTAAACCTGCAATAGTGAGTGTTGCTTTGTATGTGTTTATGATTGCTTGGAATGAGTTTTTATTTGCATTTATGTTCTTAGATGATCCAAATTTGTTTACTTTATCAAGAGGTATAATTTCATTAAATTCTTCAGAGGTACCACAACAACATTTGATGGCTGGTGCAGTAATAGCAACGATTCCAATAATGATGATATTTATTTATTTAGAAAAATTTTTAATTTCTGGTTTAACTACAGGAAGTGTTAAAGGTTAAATATGATGACCATGATAAAAGAAGCTATAGATGTAATTAAAAAAAATGATCGAGGTGGCTTTACAGTACCTACCAATCGCCTTTACCCTCATCAATGGAATTGGGACTCAGGATTTACAGCATTAGGAATTTCTTCTTTGGACAAATCAAGAGCATGGCAAGAATTAGTTATGCTCATAAATGCACAATGGACCAATGGTATGGTTCCTCATATAATATTTCATGAAAAAAATCCTAATTATTTTCCTGGTCCCGATCAATGGCAAAAAAATGCAGAGTCGCAAACAAGTTGTCACTCTCAACCACCCGTATTAGCGAGTATTATATGGCAAATGGTAAGTAGAGGAACAGAATATGATAAAATGAAGGCTTGCACTCTATTTAATTCAATAATGGCTTATCATAGATGGTTTTTTTTGGCTAGAGATCCAGATAAAGAAGGTTGTATAAGTATAATTCACCCATGGGAATCTGGAAGAGATAATTGTCCTGATTGGGATATTGGATTAAATAATATAAAAATTCCAAAAAATTTAGAACAATATTTTAGAAAAGACACATCTTATGTTGATAAATTAGAAAGACCCACAGATGATCATTATGATAGGTTCATGACAATTTTGAAATATGGTAGAGATTGTAATTGGGATAATGTTAAAATGCATAATGAAGGACCATTCCTTGCTATTGATCCTGGTGTTAATTTTATATTACTTCGAGCAAATAAAGATCTTTATAAACTTGCCAACTATCTTGGGTATACTGAATCTATAAATGAAATAAGAAACTGGATAAAAATTCTTGAACAAGGTTGTCAAAAAATGTGGAATAAAGATATTAATGCATTTACTTCTTTTGATAAAAGAACCAATACATATTGTGATGCTATAACTAATGCGTCATTTCTTTGTTTTTATGCGGGAGTTGGTTCTAATAAACAAAAATCTTATATGATTGATCATTGCAATAGGATATTAAATAATTGTAACTATGGAATGCCAAGTCTTGACCCAATGCACAAATGTTTTGAAAGCAAAAGATATTGGAGAGGACCTATATGGAGCATAATGAATTATATGATTGCCGTTGGTCTTGAAGATATTAATGAATTGTGTCTGGCTAACAAAATTAAAAATGATACTATTCAATTAGTCAAAAAAAATGGAATGGCAGAATATTTTGATCCTGTTACTGGTATTGGTCTAGGTGGAAGAGATTTTTCTTGGACTGCAGCAATTCATTTAGAATTGTTAAAAGATGAGATTGACATTAATTCAAAACATAATTTTCTAAATAATAAAAATGTCATCAATTAAACTTAATAATGTTTCAAAATGGTTTGGAAAAAATCTTGTAATTAAAAATGTTAACTTAGAAATCAAAGATGGTGAATTTGTTGTACTAGTTGGTCCGTCTGGATGTGGTAAATCTACATTATTAAGAATAATATCAGGTTTAGAAGATCTTGACGAGGGTGAAATTTTGATTAACTTGGAGAATGTTACAAGTAAAATCCCTTCAGAAAGAGAATTATCAATGGTTTTTCAATCTTATGCTCTATACCCTCATATGAATGTCTCTGAAAATATTGGTTTTTCTCTTAAAACATCAGGCGTTGATAAAGAATTGTTAAAGAAAAAAATAGCTGAAGTAGCAAAAATTCTTAAACTTGATAGTTTGTTAAATAGACTACCAAAACAACTTTCTGGTGGACAAAGGCAAAGAGTAGCAATTGGTAGAGCAATAATTCGTCAACCTAAGGCTTTTTTATTTGATGAACCCTTATCTAACTTAGATGCATCTTTACGAGTTGAGATGAGATTAGAAATTTCAAGACTGCACAAACAACTTGGAATTACCACAATTTATGTAACTCATGATCAAGTTGAAGCTATGACACTCGCAGATAAAATAGTTGTAATTAATCAAGGAGAAATTATTCAAGAAGGATCACCACGTGAATTATTTAACAAACCTAAAAATTTATTTGTAGCTGAATTTATTGGAACTCCTAAAATGAATGTTCTAAATTGTATTACAAAAAGAGGCTTTATTTACTTAAATGGTAAAAAGGATATTAAAACAAACATAAAAAAATCAGATGATAAAATAAATAAAATTGGATTTAGACCAAATAAAGTTATCATATGTGAAAAAGAAAAAGGTTTATTTACTGGTGAGATTAAATTTATTGAATATTTAGGCTCAGAACAATTTATTTATGTTGATTGTGGAATAGATGAAAAACTAGTAGTAGTTAAAACAAATCCTGATTATAAAATATCGCTAAGAAAAATTGTTGGTCTCAATATATTATCAAAAGATTTATATTTCTTTTTAAAAAATGGTGAAGTTTTAATTTAACTAAAATTTTAATGCATTGTGTTTATTGAATTGTTTGATAAGAATTTTTGCAATAAAGTTTATGTTATCTTTTTTTTAAAATTATAAATCATTAAAAGGATTAGATTTTATCCATGCTATGGTGTCTTTTAAAATAGTAGGGAATTCTCTTATTTTTACTCCAAGTGTATCTCTTCTTGAAAAGTCAAATCCTGTTGGCTCTACAGCATTTCCATTAAAAGGTTCTGGCATTTTCATATCAGGAATTAATTTTTGACATTCATTATAAATATCTTGCCAATGTAAACTCTTATAAACACCGTAATATCGGCCAGATGCCTTTTTATTTTCATGACAAGCTAAAAATAATTCTGCTAAATCTCTTAGATGAATCATTGATACAGAATCATTTGGAACTTTAAGATGCCTTGGTTCTCCACCATCTAAAACTCTTTTTAACCAAACAAAAGGATTATGCTTCATATGATCTGGAAGCACAGCATCTCCATATAAGCCAGTTGGCAAGATAATTGATAACCTAATATTGTTATCATTACAAAATTTTATTGCAGCTTTCTCCATGATAGTTTTAGTTGCTGATGTATATTTTTTTGATTTGCATTGTTCTATCTCATCTGACCAATGATCAATTTCATTTTTAATGGGTACAGGTGGAATTGGATTAGTACTGGATGTAGATGAACAAATTACAACATTTTTAACGTCTAATTTTTTTGCACTTTTCAATATATTTATACAACCATTTACAGTTGGGTTAATAATTTCATTATAACCCCTTTCATCATCTAGTTCTTTTGCAAGAGTACCATCAAAACCTTTGTAAGTTGGAACTAAACAAGCAATAAATAAAGTAGATATATCTTGTAAGCAAAAATTAAAATCATTTTCATTTGACATTTCTGCCTTAAATAAATTAAGTTTTTCAAAATTTTTAAGTTTTTTTAAATAGTTTATTTTTGTACTATCTTCAATATTCCTCATAGTACCATTTACTTCATAACCTTTTTCAAGAGCACATCTAAGTATACTTGAACCTACTAAACCGCTACAACCAATAACGGCTAATTTTTTGTTATTTATTAGATTTTTAGACATCGACTAGATTAAAACATATTAATAAAACGGTTGAAACATATTATTCAATAAACAAAAAAATTGTTAAATAACTTTGACTAGTTGCTTTCCTAGATTTGAGCCATTTAATAATTTCACTAAACTTTTAGGTGCAGTTTCTATTCCATGGCTTATATCTTCTTTATTATTTAATTTTCCTTTTTCATACCAATCTAGCAATTCATTATATATTTCGGAATATTTATTAAAATAATCTAATATTAAAAGTCCTTCTATCCTTGCTCTTTTAACTAAAAGTGTTCTGTTAATTCTAGGACCATTTGGGATCGGGTAAGATGGCATTCCTATTGTTCCACAAATAACAACTCTAGCTTTGATATTAATATTTTCCATTACTGCATCAAATTGTTCACCACCAACATTATCAAAGAAACAGTCTATTCCCTGTGGGGCTATTTTTTTTAACTCTGATGAAATGTCTTTTATTTCATTATAATTAATAACATGGTCATATTTAAATTCATTTAAACAAATGGATTTTTTTTCATTTGAGCTTGTAATTCCAATAGTTTTACATTCGAAAATTTTAGCAATTTGACCAACTGCTGAACCTACACTTCCAGCAGCAGTTGTAACGACAACGGTATCTCCTTTATTTGGCTTACAAATATCTACTAATCCCGCATGTGCAGTAATTCCATTTAACCCAAGCACTCCTAAATTTGCAGAAAGAGGCACATCATTTTCAGGAATTTTCATTTGAATATTTTCAGGTTTTACAATTGAGTACTTTTGCCAACCAAGCCATCCAACAACAAAATCACCTACTTCAAACTTAATGTTTTTGGTAGAAATGATTTTACCAACGCCAAAACTTCGCATTGGCTCATCAAAAGCAACGGGTTCTGAATAGTTGCCAACTGTACTGATCCAACCTCTCATTGCAGGATCAATTGAAACATAGGAAACTTCAACAAGAAACTCTTCTTTATTTAACTCTCTTACAGTATCAGTAATTATATCAAATAAATCTTCTGAAACTTGAGGATTTGGTCTTCTTTTTAAAACAATTTTTGTGTTTGTTAAATTCATACTTTAATTTAACAAGGTTTTATTTTAACAACAAGAGGTTTGAAATTATTCTACAAACGTTTAATAAAGCCTGCTTGTCTCGAGTATTCTTATTATAAACATTAGTGTAAAATAACCAGCATTTATCATTAAAACAAAGCTTAACAAAAGATTAATAGAAAATGGGAGTTGATTTTGGAGAAAATCTCTCCAAAAATACTTTTCTAAGTAAAAGGCCAACTCTGTATACCAAATTGTAAGAAGTGCTGCATGAATAATGTAAAGAGTATATTTGTAGTTATCATACAGAATTTCATTTAATATAAAAAAACTTAAAAAAAATATTATTGAAAAAGTTACTTTAACAAAAAAGTTTTTGAAATATACAAACTTCCGACTGAATTTAAAGTGAAGCAATAAATAAATCAAAACAACATGAAAACTGCAAACTAAAAATAATTTAACTAATTTAGGATCCATTAAATCAACAATAGTGAATAACTTAAAATACCAAATGGAAGACCAATTGCAGCTCCTAAAGATAATGTTTTATTAAAAGATTTAATTTTAAAAAAACCTAAAAGAAGTATCCAAGCTGTAAAAGGAACTGCAAGGCCAAATAAAAATCCTATAATAAGGTTTGCATTATTTGCACTCCATTTTTTTGGACTATCTAAGAAATCATTCATAAATTTTACATAATATAAAATCAGTTATTTATCAATTGAATACATTTATAAATAGTATAATCTGTTAATTATTTTTATATAATTAAATTTTACAGGAGACATTATCAACGACTCTAATACAAATTTTTGGGATTGGTGGAACGATGGCGAAAGTAAATTTAAGAAAATAACTTACCTGTTTAATAACTGGTGGAATAATGGAAAATATAAACCCTTAAAAGCTATATATGTCTCTATAATTTTACATATAATATTTGCAATGTTTTACGGAATATATTGGATTTTTGTAAATTTATTTTAAAAAATAACTTTGCTTAAATAAAATTCATATTTGCAAAATAATCTAAATTTAATTTGAGTTTATGTCTAATTATTGGAATAATTTAAAATTAACAGAAAGATTATTTTATGAAAGATTATATGGTTGCACATACATTTAAATCAGAGGAATTAAAAGATCAATATTTTGAAATGTCTGCATCAATGACTGAAGACGATATTAGATCTAACATGAAAAATGAAAATGCAAGTTTTCAAATGAATTGGAATAACGAAAAAAATGATATGGTTATGTATTGCTGGTGGAAAGCTAATTCACCTGATGCAATAATAAAAACTCTTGGCGAAATGGCAAACATGTTTGAAAATGACATAAAAGAAATGCCTAATATTATGAATGTATCTGACTAAGAAAGGATTATTATGAATACACTTATTATCGTAAAAATGACTAAAGTTACTTATGATGATTGGAAAATTAAATTTGATGAAGATGCAGAAGTACAATCAAAAATGATGAGAAATACTACTGTTGGAAAAGTTGATAACAATACTGCAATGGTATTAACCGAAGTATTCAATCCTGAAATGGTTCAAGAATTTATGAATTCAGATGACTTTAAAGAAATGGAAACTAATCTTGGATTATCTCATGAAGTATATAAAGTTGAAAAAATTACTTAAACTTTTTATTTTAGTTTTTTAATTATTCTTGAAACTTTCTTGAAGATACAAAAAAAGATAAAATTACTAATATAATATGTAATGCATATATTATTATAGAAATGTTCACATCTCTAAAAAAATTTAGATAAATTAGATTTAACAAAACTATTGAAAATCCTAATCCACAACAAAATAAAAGTCTTTGGGCTGCTGATTTAGTTACAGCTCTACATAAAAAAAGTAACATACCTAAAAAAAATACCCCAGAAGCCATTGCGTACCTTAGACTAATGCCAAGAGAAAGTGCTTCAGGATTATTTTTTGTAAAAGGAAACATAATTTCTGTAATTTCTACAGCAAAAAAAATGAAACCTATGCTTTCTAACATCATTATAATACCAATTAATGCGAGCATAAATCTTGAATTGTTAAACAAAAGATAACCTCTACTAATTAAAAAATATATAATTGTATTACAATTTTACATTATTTTAGATAATTTATCAAATTAACGAGATAAATTAGCATTTTGTTCAATAATTTTTATTACAGATGAAGCATCTTTTTCACCAAGGCCATTTGCAACAGCTGAATAATAATATTGTAAAGCGACTTGATAAATTGGTAATGCAACTAAGTTTTCTCTAGATAATTCAGTAATAAATTTAGAATCTTTCATTGGTGTAGAAAAATTCATACCTTCTTTTTCAAAGTCTTGATCAACCATCAATTTTCCCCTGTTTTCGAAAACTCCAGATGAAGAAAAAGTACCACTAATTGCCTCATGAATGACTTTAGGATTTAAACCTGCTTTCGTACCTAATGTTAAAACCTCTGCTGAGACTGCATTGTGGACTAAATTTAGGATATTTCCTATCAGTTTCATGACAATGCCATTTCCAAAGACACCTACATCAGTTACTTTTTGACAAAATATATCGAGAATTTTTTTAGCAACTATTTTTTCAGATTTGTCACCACTTAAATAAGCTGATAGTTTTCCTTCCAAGGCTGCTAATCTGTTTCCAGATAATGGTGCATCAACAATTTTACAGTTAGAGTTTTTTAATTTATCAAGTACAATTATCTTGCATTCATGTGGCAATGTAGAAGTTTCAATAATTAAAACTTTTGATTTTATATTTTCTGTAACATCCAAAAGACTTTGTTCAGAAGGTAAACAAGTAAGAACTATATCACATTTACTAAAGAGCTCTTTTAATGAATCTATAGGAAAAAAATATGATTTGTTTAGATTTTTATAAAATTTATCAGATAAATCATAACCTAAAATATTAATTTTTTTATTTATAAAACATTCTGCTATTGCTGAACCTAAAACGCCAAGTCCAATTATTCCAATTTTATTATTTAAAACATCATCTATTTTCATTAACATGAAGATTATAATATGAAAGCAGACTTTACAAATTATAAATCTTTAATGAATAAATTGCTTAAAGTTAAGCAAAAAGAAACTTGTTTACTTACTGTTGATATGCAAAATGAATATCTTGATCCAAAAGTCGGCACATCACCTTTAGCTAAATCAGATATTAATAGAATTTTAAAAAACTCAAATTTTCTTTTAAACAAATTAAGAAAATTGAGTATTCCTATTGTTCATTGTTATGTTGTTAGAAAAAGAGAGGAATTGAAGTATAAATTTTCAATAAGTCCTTATATTGATGTCAGTCAAAAAAATAAACTTTCACAAAACAAACAAGCTGGAGCAAGAAAAAAACCAGAGAGAGTTGAAGGGACATTATCTTGTGAATTACCAAAAACACTTGTAAAAACAAATGATATTCATATTACGAGCAAACGTAACTTTGATTGCTTTCAAGATACTGAACTAGATATGCTTTTAAAAAGAACTTTAAATGTTAAAAACATAATAATTTGTGGCGTAAATACTGATACCTGTGTTTATGGAACAACATTTGGTGCAAGTAATAGAGGTTACAACCCTATTGTCATAGAATGTTGTACAGGCTCAATGCGTGGCGAAGACCAACATAAAACAGCTCTTAAAATAATGTCTCAATCGATAGCTTGGGTAATGAAAAAAGAAGAAATATTAAATAAATTAAATTAGTATACCAGCTCTTCCAGTAATTTCTCCTTTTTCAATTTTATCATGAAGACCTTCAGCTCCATCAAAATCTGTCTTAACAGATACTAATGGATCTATAAGGCCTCTTGCGTACAAATCTAAACTCTCTTTTAATTCCTGTTTAGTACAATAACGAGATCCAATTAGTTCTAGCTCTTTTACCAGCATGTCAGCTGAATTTGCTAAAAATTGTTCTCCACTACCTCCAAGTGTAACTAATCTACCACCTTTACCTAAAATTGAACAACCTAACTCAAGAGATGATTTACTTGAAACAAAATCTATAACAACATCTAAATCATTACTCTTAGAAAAATCAGCAATTTTATTTTTTAAACCATTCTCCATTGGAGAAACAGAGAATTCTGCACCATTTTCATTACAAGTATTAAACTTTTCAGTTTTTGTATCAATTCCAATTGCGGATATATTGTTTAACTTTAGCATTTTAAGCATATGAATACCTAACCCACCACCTGCACCAATAACTCCTACTTTATCAAAAGATGATATTCTTGCTTTTTTAATGATTTTTAATGGTGTTGCTACAGCATCACAAACTACAGCAGTTTCCAGGAGGTTATTTTTATAATCAATTTCTTCAGGTATTTTGATGAAGTTTTCAATTGGTAATTTAATATATTCTGCATAACCGCCATCAATTTCCCTTCCTATATAACCTCTAAAATTATCACATAAAGTTTCACGATCTATGTTACACCATCGGCAATGACCACAAGTTAAATAAAAAAATGCTGTAACTGGGGTTCCAATTTCTAAATCACCTCCTTGTCCATTGATTTCAACAATCTCTCCAACAATCTCATGGCCAATAATTCTTGGATAATTAACTGTAATCCTACCTGCCTTAACATGCTGAATTGTCAAGCCAGACCCACATGCTAATACTTTTGCAACTGCATAACCTTTTTCTGGAGTGGGGTCTTTTATAGTTTCTATTGAAAAAGGTTTGCCTGGTCCATTTAAAAGTAATGCTTTCATATTATGAACTTTGTATTTTGAGAATTTCTGTTTCTATATCATCAGAAATATCGATTTTATTGTTGATTTTACTAGAAGCATCCATTGCCATTGTCATTACAAGATTTTTATGTCCATCCTCTGCGGATGCATGTGGAGTATTTGTACCAACATATAATCTTTGAAACCAAGAGTTAGTTTCTTCTCTCATAGGTCCCCAAAGTTGGTTATTATAAATATCTCCAGGCGGATATGAAGTTAAAAAATCAACATGTCTTGTGTCTGTAGGTGCAAATCCTGAAGGGTTGTAGCCATGTCCTTGAGGCTTTTCACTCGCAAGAACTAAATCTCTATGCGTATCTTCAATATCTATAACCCCTTCTGTACCTACAATTCCAATTTCTAAACCGTATACAGATCCTGGCCATACTGTTGGGAGAGCCCAGCTTATATTCATACTAAAAATAGTATCATCATCCATTGTAAAAATACCAAACGTGGAATCTTTAGTTCCATGACTTTGTAATTTTTTATCTACTGATTGTGCAAATACAGATCTTGGATACTTACCTTCCATTAACCAAAATGACATATCTAGACTATGAGTGCCAGACACGACCATAGGTGTAAGATTTTTTCTTTCATTTGTTCTTCGTACAGTTGCTATTGGAACCATACTATTCATAAACGCTCTAGTTACAACAGATGTAACATGACCGATCTTTTGATCCATTAATTTTTGCTTAACTGCCAAAAACCTTCTTCTAAATCTTTGAGTATATCCTAAGACTACATCAACATTAGTTGACTTTATTTTATTTAAAACATCTCTACTTTCAACTAAATCAGTTGCAAGAGGTTTTTCTATAAATAAAGAACTTTCATTTTCAAGAGAGGACATTATAGGACCAAAATGATGATTTTCATCAGTAGCAATAATAACTGCATTAACTTCTGATCTTTTTACAAGCTCATTGTAATTAGTTGTAAAAAAATCAGCATTACAATCGTTAAACAATTTTTTACCTAATTCTTCATTAATATCACATAAACCAATCCAGCTAATTCCAGGATAATCTTTTGCCATCATTGCTCTTATTCTACCAATAGTTCCACAACCAACTATCGCTAAACCTATTAGTTTTTTATTAGACATTTATAGATCTCCCTAATTATAAATATTTAACCTAGAAGTTGTTTTGTTATATTTTCTTGAGAAAAAGGCATACTTTTAATTCTTTCACCTAAAGCTCTCTTAAGCGCATTAGAAATTGATGCACCTGTTGGGCCAGCTACCGCCTCTCCAACACCAAGATAAGGAAAACCCACTCTGTTAATTACTGATGTATTTATTAGCGGTATATTGTCAAATTCAATTATTTTGTACCCATCCCAATCTTTTGACAAAATTTCATTATTATCAAAATTGACTTGTTCATAAAGAGACCAACTTGCAGCTTGAATAAATCCACCTTCCACTTGAGCCTCTATTCCCTCTTTAAAAGCCACTTCACCAGCATCTACACTTATCCATGCTTGTTTTAATTCAACTTCCACATTGTCAGAAACAGTTAATTCTACACCTACAGCACAATAAGATGCTGAGTTTTTATATCGAGAAAAAGCTATTCCTCTAAAACCGTTTTCTGAAGGTTTATCCTTTTCCATTTGAATTTTTAAATCGTTTAGCAAATCTATTGCTCTATTATCATCAAGATGATTGATCCGAAATTCAAATGGATCGATATTTGCTTCAATACAAAGATCATCCATAAATGTCTCAGTTGCAGTTGTATTTGCAAAAGCACCCAATGTTCTAAGCGCTGACGTTCTCAATGGTAAATCATGAACTAGGTTTTTAACTAACCTTGTTTCTTTAAAATTATATATAGGGTCTAAATTTCTGTGTATTCCCATATGAGCGCCCGTACGAGGCTCCACTTTATATTTTTTAAAATCGTTATTTATAAATCTTCGTGATACAAAATATTCTAATTTACCAACCATTGGTCTAGTTAAATAAGTATCTGAATAAGCTTCACTAGACCAATATATAATCTTATTATTTTTATCTAAAGTAGCGGTTAATTTATTCTTAGACGCACTTCCATAAGGCTCCCAACAATTTTCATCCTCTCTTGTCCATTTTAATAAAATATATTTATTTTGAAATTCTTTAGAGAGCAAAGCCGCCTCATATGTCACATCATCAGCGCCGTTATGACCATAACACCCAGCTCCAGGCATAAAATGAAGTGTTATATTTTTTTCTTTAAGATTAAACGCATTTGATAGAATAGATTTCAAAGCATAAATTGCTTGACTATGTGAGTAAATTATAAACTTCCCATTTTTATAAAATGAACATGAAGCAGATGGTCCAATAGAGCCATGCATTAAATAAGGTTTATTGAACTCTGATGTTAAAGTTTTATGATCAACTTTATTATAAGATTTAATTTCTGGTATATTTTCATGAAATGCCTCACCTCCTCTTTTTACAATAAGAGAGTCTTTGCTATTTTGATCTATTAAGTTAAAAATTTTATCATTTGCTAATTTATTAACTTGTTCCCATTCAATAGAGTTTTTAATGCGGTTAAGTGACTTTATAACTTCGAATTCATCATTACCAAGAACAGCAATAAAAGAGTTTTTTATATATAATTTAAGGTTATGATCTTTTAAATATTTATGAATAGCGTTATTAATTGATAAAAATTTATGAAAGTAACTAGGAGGCCTTACTATTCTAGCGTGCAACATATCATCAAATCTTAAATCATGTAAAAATTTATATTCGCCTTTAACAATAGAGTTAATAAATTTAGTTTCTACATGAGAGCAATGATCAAAATTTTTTTGATCTTCAATTTCTATAATCTCTGGAATAGATAACTTTAAAAAATCTTCTGTCTTTGAAAAGTCCCAAAAACTTATGCTAGCATTTGAGTTTGGATCTTTGGCAACACCATCTTCTAAATTAATATTGTTTATATTTAAATTTAAAGATTTAGCAGCAAAATCTAAAAAATTTTTCTTAAATATAATTGATGCTGACCTTATTGCTGTACCCGAATTTGGAACTGATAAACTACTTGCGGTAATTCCTTCATTTGGCGTTATATCTGTATTAAGTTTATTTACAAAAATTGAATTAATATCAATTCCTAACTCTCTAGAACAAATTAGAGCTAAAGTTGTACTTATGTGTTGTCCTATATCAACCTTGCCCGATGAGATATTTATTTTATTAGGAATTTCAAATGACAACCAATCAGAAACTTTATTATAATCTTTTACACTTGCACCAGTATTTATTTTATATTTATTAATCATTATTTTTTCTAAGTTTAATTACATTATTTATTGCTTTTAAGACAGAAGCATGAGAACCACATCTACATAATTGACCAGACAAAGATTCTATTATTTCCTTTTTACCAGGTGTTTGTTTCTTATTAAATAATTCTGTTAAAGAGACAATAATACCACTTGTACAATAACCACATTGAGCAGCATTAAATTCTTTAAAAGATTGCTGAATTTCATTTAAAACGTCATTTTTTGAAATACCTTCGATAGTGGTTATTTCTTTATCAACAAATTCTATAGCTGGTCTATTACAGCTTAAAATTTTACTTCCATCTACTAAGACAGCGCATGAACCACATTGTTCAAGACCACAACCTAACTTAGTTCCAGTCAATTTAAAGTCATCTCTTAATATATAGAGTAATGGTTTGTCTTCAGAAGAAACTATATTTTTAGATTTTCCGTTAACATTTAAAATATATTCAGTTTTACTCATTTATAACTACTATCAATAAAATTAAGTTTTTAATATAATCTTTCCAAAATGTTCATTATCATTCATTTTATTTAGTGCAAGTTCTGCATCAGTTAATTCGAAAACACTATCAATAGGATGTTTAATCTGGTCATTTAGTACAAATTTCCATAATTCATCATTAGCTAATTTAGAAACTAAATAGTTTTCTTCAATTGACCTTGTTCTCCCAGTTGTTCCAATATAGTGAATTCTTCTTTTTGCATGCAAATCATGATCAAAATTTGAATTCATTCCCGCTAATCTACCGATGTTAATAAGATGTCCGTTAATCTTAGTAACTTCCATATTTAAATTAGAAAAATTCCCAGATAGCATATCAACAACTAAATCTACACCCTTACCATCAGTTTTATTTAGTATAATGTTTTTCCAATTACTTTTGCTAATATCAATAAGATGATCTGCGCCAAATTCGCTAAGTTTTTTTAATCTAGTTTGATCAGATGACGAACCAAAAATTAAACTTGCACCTAAACATTTTCCAATTTGAAGCCCTATCAAACCTACTCCACTACTTGCTCCTTGAATAAATATAGACTGACCTTTTTTAAATTTACCATTTGTAATAATGGCATCATGCATAGTTTGAAGACTTCCTTGAATAGATGAAGCTTTTTCCCAGTTTATTTGCTCATTTTGAAACTTTACACACCTTAAATGATGTGCCAATGCAAACTCTGCCCAGCCAGAGCCACCTCTGCACATCACTTTATCACCTTTTGACAAATTAGAGACTTTTGAACCCAATTCTATAACTTCACCAGCAAACTCTCCTCCTAATATTTTTAAGTTAGATCCCATGTGTCCAAAGGATTGGCCTTGAGTTTCTAGTAAATCTGATCTGTTTAAACCACACGCATATACTTTAACAAGTACTTGAAAATCATTTGGAGTTGGAACAGAAGTATCTACTACTTTAATTCCTTCTTTTTGTAATGTAACAGCTTTCATAAACTTTATCTCGAGGTCCAACCACCATCAACAAGAACACTTGAACCAGTCATTAAAGAAGATGCATCAGATGCAAGAAAAACAAATGGACCCATTAAATCAGAAATCTCGCCAAGTCTTCCCAGAGGGATCATTGAAAGAACTTGTTTTTTAAATTCATCATCTTTTAAAAAAGGTTCAGTCATAGGAGTTTTTATGAAAGTTGGACAAATTGAATTAACTCTTATACCAATTGGAGCAAGTTCAATCGCAAGTGATTTAGTAAAACCCTCAATAGCAAATTTTGTTGAACAATAAGTTGTTCTATTAGGACCTCCAACATGACCCATTTGAGATGAAACGTTAATAATTGATCCTTTTATATTATTTGAAATCATCTTCTTAACAACAGTTTGCGTTAAGCTAATAACTGATTTTACATTTAATGACATAACATAATCAAAATCATTAATATTGGTATCAACTAAACTAGATGGTATATTCGTACCTGCGTTATTTACTAAAATATCAAAACAATCTTCATCATCAATGAGTTTAGACACATCGTTTTGGTTTGTTACGTCAAAAGATTTATAACTAGATTTATGACCTAACTTTTTTAAATGATTATATATTTCTTCTAACTCTTTTGCTGTTCGTGAAACCATCATTACATCTGCTCCTGCGGAAGCTAATGCTATAGATGCACCGAGACCAATGCCTCTACCAGCTCCAGTAACTAAAGCTCTCTTGTTTTTTAAACTAAAACTTGGTGTTTCTGGAAAATTCATGATTTTCTCCTATTCTGCAGCAGCATAGGGTTTTATATTTCTACCACCATATCGTCTTACTCTTATATTAGCTTGTTCACCGTGGCCAGAAAACCCTTCTAATGCGCAAAGCCTAGAACAATATTCACCAATTTTTGATGATGCTTCATCTGTTAAAACCTTTTGATAAGTGCAAGTTTTGATAAATTTACCAACCCATAAACCACCTGTATATCTTGCAGCTGTTTTTGTAGGTAAAGTATGATTTGTACCTATTACTTTGTCACCATAAGCTACATTAGTTCGAGATCCTAAAAATAAAGCTCCATAATTTGTCATATTTTTAAGAAAATAATCAACATCTTCTGTCATGATTTGAACGTGTTCAAATGCCAGTTCATCTGCAACTTGAATCATTTCTTCTAGGGAATCACATACAATTACTTGCCCATATTCTTTCCATGAATTTTTTGCGATATCTGCGGTTGGTAGAATATTTAACTGTCTATCAACTTCCGTTAAAGTGTCCTCAGCAAGTTTTCTTGAATTGGTAAGTAAAATTGCAGGACTCGTTGGGCCATGTTCAGCTTGCCCAAGTAAATCAACTGCACATATCTCCGCATCTGAAGTTTCATCTGCTATAACTAAAGTTTCAGTTGGACCTGCAAATAAATCTATACCAACTCTTCCATAAAGTTGTCTTTTTGCTTCTGCTACAAACATATTTCCTGGACCTACTATCATATCTGATTTGGTGATGCTTTCAGTCCCTAAAGCCATTGATGCTACAGCTTGAATACCACCAAGGCAAAGTATTTTATGTGCACCCCCATAAAACATTGCAGATACTATTGCAGGATGGGGCTTCCCATCTTGCGGTGGAGCAGAGGCAGTGATATTTTTTACACCAGCCACACTCGAAGTAATAACTGACATATGAGCTGAGGCAACCATAGGATATTTTCCTCCAGGCACATAACAACCCACAGAATTCACTGGAATATTTTTATGACCTAAAACCACACCAGGCATAGTTTCTACTTCTAAATCTTTTAGACATTCTAATTGCTTTTTTGCGAAGTTTCGCACTTGATCTTGTGCAAACTTGATATCTTCCAAATCTCTTTTGTTTACTCTATCAATTATATTTTCAATTTCGTTTTTATTAAGAATGAAATTATCAGGTGAATAATTGTCAAACTTAAGTGATAATTCTCTTACAGCTTCATCACCTCTTTTAGAAACATCGTTTAAAATGCTCTCAACCGTTCTTTTAACTTTTTCATCAGCTTCAATAATTTCACTTTCTGATTTACCTTCTTTTAACCATATAGCCATATAAAAATTCCTTTTTAACTTAATTTATACACATTTTAATAAATGCAAAAATACTTTAAACTATCAAGTATTTTTTAAGCTAAAGAACCATTCCAAAAAATCAAAGGATCATTTTCATTAGCATGGAAATTTATAACTTCACCCACTAAAATTTGATGATCACCACCCGGATAGTTTTTCCATTTTAAACAATCAAACCATGCTAGTGATTTTTGGATAATAGGAAACCCATTGTCACTTAAATCAAAATCAATATTGTTAAATTTATTATCAACTGAGCTTGAAAATAAATTACAGATATCTCTTTGATCTTTTGATAAAATACTAACTGAATAACCCTTAGCATTTAAAAAGATATCATAACTTGGTTGATTAATACCAATGTTCCATAACACTAACGGTGGATCAAGTGAAACAGAAGTAAAACTATTTACAGTCATTCCAACAGGTTTTCCATCATCATCAATGGTAGAAACTATTGTCACACCAGTAGCGAATTTTGATAAAACATTTCTTAAGTTCTTGTTGTTCATATTTAATGCATCTAATTAGATGTTTTGTTTTATCATTATTTGTGTATTATAAGTAATTATTTATTTGTATGAATTGTATCAACTTAACTGATAATTATGTCTGTATCTATAAAACAACTTAAAGCATTTGTAGCAGTAGTTGAAGAAAAATCTTTTAGTCAAGCTGCTGAAAGGTTAAATGCAACTCAATCTGGTATGTCTATGCTAGTTCAAAATCTTGAAATTAGTATAGGAAAAAAATTATTAGATAGAATTCCAGGAAATATGCGTTTAACTGAAAGCGGAAAAGATTTCTATAAATATTCATTAGACATTTTAAGGCTTATGGAAAAAGCTTTAATCGATACTAAATCGTCATCAGATGGTTTTACAGGTAATATTGATTGTGGATTAATGCCAACTTTTACAAGATCAGCATTGCCAATAACATTATCTAAATTTTTAGAAGATCATCCCAAGGTTGAATTCAAAATAACAGAAGCTTACTCGGGTGTTCTTGAAGAGATGGTTCGGTCAAACAAAATTGAATTTGCTATAGTTCCATCTGTAAAAAGTTCATTAGGATTAAATGTTCAATTTGTATCAAAAGACTTAAACTTATTAGTAAGTTCCAAAAAATCTCCATTTGAACATTTAAAACCTCTTAAAATAGAAAATTTAAAATCTCATGACTTAAAAATCATTTTACCAAGTCCTGAAAATTCTAGACGAATTGCCATAAACCAATATTTATCTACTCATGGTATAAAGCCTAAATCAATTCTTGAGATGGATGGTATGATTGGGACATTAGAAATGGTTGCTTACAGCGATTGGTGCTCCATACTTCCAGCTGCATTATGTGACTTAGACATAGATGGAAAATCAAGAACCTTATCTCCATTAGATTCTCCCCCTTTAATAACAGATTATGTTTTAATTACCTCAGCTAGTAGAGAACTAAGTCCAGTTACAAAATTTTTCAGTGAAAAAATTTGTGAAGAAATAAAAAATATCAGTGAAAAGCTAAATCAAAGAGTTCAAAAACATTGATTAGTTTAATTTATCCTTGATTGCATATTTAATATGTCTATTCTTAAAAAAAAATCGAGAGGAATTTATAATGGTAAAAAAAGTCTCTGAAATTTTACAAGGTATTGCTGCAATTTGGCTTGTTTTTGTAGCTTTTACAATTTTTGCTGAAGTAACTTTTAGAAATTTTGGACTTTTTTTGGGAGCTGATCAGATAGTTCAAAACTCTGTTCCAGCAATTGTTTTTCTTCAAGTCCCTTTTGCTATTGTCTCAGGAACAATGTTAAGAACAACTCTAATATACGAGTTTTGTAGCAAAAATTCTAAAATAATAATTAATGTCTTATCCTTCCTAATTGGAATGATGCTTTTTATTGGCATAGCTGTGGGTGGGTGGACAGATATGATTAAAGGATGGGAAATTAAGGAGTACCAAGGAATTGGTGCAATTGAATTTCCAGTATATATTGTAAGAACAGTAATAATATTTGCTGCTATTATAATTGTTTATATATATGCGAGCCTTATCATCAATCAATTCAGAAAAAAAAATAATTAGCCTTAGAGAATAAATATGGAAATGGATTTAAATGTATTAATGTTAATTACATTGCTTGGCATGTTACTAGCAATATTTGCAGGTGTTCACATAGCTTTAGCATTAGGTGCTACAGCAATGATTGGAACATACTTTATATTTGAAGACGCATACATGGCTGCAAGCCAAGTTGGAGGTGCAGCTTATGAATTGATTAGAGATCATGTGTTTATGACAATACCCCTTTTTGTTTTAATGGGAGATTTTTTGTCGAGAAGTGGAGCGGCAGCAGACCTTTATAATCTTATTAATAAAGGTCTAAAAGGTGTGCCAGGAAGATTAGGTGTCGCAACAGTAACTGGTAATACAGCATTTGCAGCAGTAACAGGAACATCTATTGCTTCAGCAGCAGCATTTACCAGAATAGCATGGCCAGAAATGAAAAAAGCTGGTTATAATCATAGCTTTGCACTTGGAGCTATTTCGGGTAGTGCATGTTTAGGAATGTTGATTCCACCTAGCGTTTTGCTGATTGTTTGGGGAATTATAACAGAAGACTCAATTGGAAAATTATTTGTTGCTGGTGTGATTCCTGGAATTCTTCTTGCTTTATTATATGTAACCTACAACCTCGTCAGAGCGATTATGAAACCACAACTTGCTCCTGAACCTGATCAAGTTGGCTTAACAACAAAATTAACAAAAACAGAAATTTATTCAGGTTTTTCTATTATTGCATTAATTTTTTTAGTGCTTGGTGGAATTTGGGGAGGAATTTTTACAGCTACCGAAGCAGCAGGAATGGGTGCTATTGCAAGCTTTATAATAGCATTATGTAAAGGCATGAATTTTAAAGGTGTTGTTGATTCCGTGATCGATGCAGGAAAAACATCTGCTCCAATTATGATTTTACTAATAACAGCTGGGATGTATTCAAGATTTCTTTCCTTATCTGATATAAATTCAATCATACTTGAAGCTATTACATCAGTTGGATTAAATCAGTTTGCCATTTTAATTATGATGGTTGTTATATGGTTAGTTTTAGGAATGCTTTTAGACTCAATCTCAATTATTCTTCTTACAGTACCTTTATTTATTCATTTAGTTCCTGAAATGAACCCATACGCATTTGCTATATTTGGTATTTTAGCAATTGAAGCTGGGCTTCTTACACCTCCTTTTGGTCTTATTGTTTATACTGTCAAGGGAGTTCTCACAGGTAGCAATGATAATGTTCCGTTAGGAACAATTTTTATGGGTTCTATTCCATATTGGATTATGATGTTATTCGTAATGATTATGGTTTATTTAATTCCAGAATTAGCAAGCTGGCCAACAAAGTTTGTTTAAACTTTAAAAATAAATAAAAGATGCTAAACTTTTAACATTAACGGAGGAATATTTATGTTAAAAAATTTAAAAAAAGCACTTCCACTTGGGCTTTTGATCTCTGGTGCTATTGCAACTTCTGCCATTGCAGGCTCATATACCTTAAGAGTTGGATCAGGACATCCTTCAGCTCCTACTGCATATGTAACTGGAATGGAAAAAGTTTTTGTGCCGAACATTAAAAAAAGAGTGGCAGCGGAAACAAAACACAAAATTAAAATAATAGAAGCTTATGCTGGTAAAATAGCAAAAGTACATGAAACATTAGAGGCAGTTGAAAAAGGATTGCTTGACATTGGTTCATATTGTGTATGTTTTGAGACTGCAAAATTATTACCATGGAACTTTGATTATTTTGTTCCATTTACATTAACAAATCTTGAGACAAACTGGGAAGTTAAGCACAGAGTTCTTAAAAAATTTCCACAATTAGCAAAAATGCTTGAAGATAAATATAATCAAAAATTTATAGCTATGCAGGGTTTTGATGATTATGGAATTGGAACTGTTAAACAATGGAATAAAGCACAAGAACTTAAAGGCGTTAAAGTGATTGCTGCTGGTCCAAATTTACCATGGGTATCATTATTTGGATCAATACCAGTAACATCGACATTGCCTACTATGTATAATGACTTAGCAACTGGTGTCGCAAAAGGTGTAATTATATTCCCTTCTGCCCACGCTGGAGGATTTAAGTTTTATGAACAAGCTCCATACTGGAAAGTTATAGGTTTTGGTGCAATGGCACAAACTATCACAACAATTAATCTAAAAACATTAGCTAAACTTCCACCTGAAGTAGCAAAGATTGTTATGGAAGAAGCCGCTAATTACGAAAGATCAGCTGTTAAAGATGGACAAAGAAGATACCAAAAAGGTTTAACTGATTTAATGAAACTAGGTCAGAAAAAAGGTATTAATGATGCTGTCACTTATCTACCTGTAGCACAGCAAAAGATTTGGGCTGAAACAATTAAAGATTGGCCTAATTCAAGAGCTGCTGATATCACTAAAGGCTATCCTGGAATTGATGGTGCTGCGTTGATGAACGTTTACATGGAAGAAGTTGAAAAAACAGGACATAAATTCCCTGTAAGATATAAAATTGGTGGTTAACAAATATTGATAAACATTTAAGGCATACAAGAAATTGTGTGCCTTTTTTTATTATGAACAAAGAAAAATATATAATTTATTTAGCATCAATATTCATGTCAATTGTTATAACAATGTTCATTAGTTCTGTTGTAACGTTTAAATCTCTAGATAATTTGAGTTTATTTTGGCAAGTTTGGCCAATTAATTGGTTTTATGCGATACTTATTGCTTTCCCTGCAATAATAATTTTTAAACCCATATGTCAAAAAGCTAGTGAAAAAATAATTAGCATTTTATTAAAAAATTAATAATCTAAAATAGCAACAACCCTTACAAATCCCGCTGAACCATTTTTAATTTTAAATGGAAAAGCAGAAACTAAAAAACCTTTATCAGGTAATTTTTCTAAGTTACACAATTTTTCTATATGTGAATAACCTTTATGCATGCCTGCTCTATGACCTTCCCAAATTAAGGAAGGATCTTTAGTCTTTTTAAATTTTTTAGCAGTATGTGTAAATGGAGCATCCCAACTCCAAGCGTCTGTTCCAGTTAATCGAACACCTTGGTCAAGTAGATAAATTGTTGCATCTTTGCCAATACCACAACCTTTTAACAAAAAATCAGGTTTACCATAATGCCCAGATGCAGCTGTATTGACAAATATGATATCTAAAGGAGAAAGAGTATGTTCAATTCTATCTAATTCTTTTTTAATGTCGTATACATTAACAACATAACCATCTGAAAAAGACCTAAAATCAAACTTAACTCCTTTACCATAACACCATTCTAATGGCACCTCATCTATCGTAATAGCTCTATTTCCATTATCCATGGTTGAATGGTAGTGATAAGGAGCGTCCATATGTGTCCCATTATGCGTACTAACAGTAATGGTTTCCATAGCCCAGCCCTCACCACCTGGCAAATCTTCTTTTTTTAACCCCGGAAAAAAGCTCATAATTTCTTCAGAGGTATCTTGGTGATGATGGTAATTAATCTTGGGAAGCATAAAATCTGGATCGGAAGTAATTCCTTCTTCTAATGAAACAGATAAATCAATAAATTTTTTCATATAAACCTCTTATTAATTTGATAAATTATCTACCCTTTTATTAAAAGGGGAAATAATTATATCTTCCCAAACATCTGCATGATATAGTGGATCATTTGCTTGAAATGTATGAATTTCTGAAATTTCGTCAGCTTCAACCATAAAAAATGAACCATTCATAGTGTTACTATCCAAATCCGTTAAGGGTCCTGATACAAGTGTTTTTATTGGATTTGTTGATAAATACTTTCTGTGTTCATCAATAACAGCCATTCTTCTTTTTAATGCGTCGGGTTTATCTTTACATAAAATTATCCAAATCATTTATTATTCTATGCTTGATTTGCTTCAAATTCAGATATTCTATTATAAGCCTTTTCAGTAAACTCTGCTTTTGGAGCATTACCTGCTATCACAACAAGCAAAACATGCTCTATATTAGGTTCGTCTTCTGTAATATTCATGAACCGTCTTGCACAGCCTGGAGGAAAAGATACAACATCACAAGGACCAACGTCTACTGACTGAAAATCATTTCCTTCGTTCCATTCACATCTCCATTTTCCAGTAATTGGCATAAAAGTTTCATTTGTATCATGATTATGCATCAAAGGACCTTTTCCAGGTTTACATCTACAAAAACCTAGATTAAAACCTTCAGAAATATTTATAGCAGGCATTTGAGAATTATCATCACCTAATGGAGACACATGTTTTGATTTTCCTTTTGGTGGCTCAAAACCAATGACATTTATTAATTCTCTTGTACATTCAGGAAGAAGGCTATCTGGTAACCCTTTTTTTGAACCTTTTAAATCTTTAAAAAAGGCAATTCTTTTACTCATTTCATCTTTTTTCCAAACTCTGATTTTAGGTAATTCTTTTGCATTATCACTCATTCACATTCTCCATTTTTAAAACTTCATATACTGAAGCTGTATCCCAATTTTTAGATAAAGTTTTTTCTGCCTTATCATATATCTTTGCCGAACCCTCAAAAGTGGGTAAAATAACATTATTATTTTTTATAAAATTTCTAATAATATCAACATCTTTTAAAAAAATATTAAATGATGCTGTTGGAGGTTCATAATTTTGATTAATCATCAAAGGCATTCTTTTTTGTAACATCACCGAAGTTGCTGCGCTGTTTCCTAAAACTTTATAAATCATATCTTTGTCTAAACCAGCACACTCACCAAGTCTAAGAGCCTCTGCAGCTGCTGTGTTGTGAATGGTTACTAACAAATTTGCAAGAATTTTAAATTTCATTCCATTACCAAAAGGACCTACATAAATAACTTCTTTAGAAAAACTTTCAAAAATATTATTATATTTTTTTGTTATGGTCTCATCACCACTAGCAAAAACTGTTATATCTCCTTCCAAAGCTTGTGCTCCAGTTCCACTTACTGGAGTATCTAACATATCTATATTAAGTTTTTTAATTTCATTTTTAAAATTAATTTTATCTTCAATCGAAATTGTATTCATATCCAATATAATTTTATCGGAAGTGTGTTTTCCTAGTTTCTTAAGATTCTCTAAAACATTTTTATATGCTTCAAGAGAAGGCAAACTTAAAAGTACAACATCAACCTTATCAAATAAATTTGGATAAGTAATCTCAGATCCTCCTAAATTTAAAAATCTTGAAATATTTTTTTTATCTAGATCTATACCATAACAATTAAAGTTGTTTGTAATAAGGTGTTTAGCGTAAGCTCCACCCATAGCCCCTAAACCTATTAACCCAATATTCATAAAAAACCTCATAGAATTTTAATTTAGAATTTATATATTTATTCTAAATCAACCTTTTTGATAGAATCTATAAAATATTATTATTTTTTCTTTTAACTTGAATGTTATATATATCTAATGATAGGAGTTAAATATGGAAGTTGGATTTTTTACAATGCCTATTCATCCTTTAGATAAGGATTATAGGAAGACTTTAGCTGAAGATAGAGAAGCATTTTTATTAGCAGATGAAATAGGTTTTTCAGAAGCATATTGTGGAGAACATTATACAGACGCAGCTGAAAACATTACATCTAGCACAGTATTCATTGCATCATTAGCAGCTGCCACAAAGAATATAAGATTAGGAACCGGTACAGTAAATTTACCAAACTCCCACCCAGCAGCTGTAGCTGGCCAAATTGCCATGTTAGATCATATGCTAGACGGTCGTCTTAATTTTGGTATCAGTCCAGGAGGTTTGGCTTCAGATGCAGAGGTCTTTGGAAATTTAGAAAAAAACCGGAACGAAATGTTTGTTGAATGCATTGATATGGTTTTAGAAATATGGAAACGAGATGCACCATATTCTATAAAAGGAAAATACTGGGAAGTTACAACAGAAAAAACTCAAATGACTGATATAGGTCAAGGCATAATGCCTAAACCACTTCAAAAACCATATCCTCCTATAATTTGTACCGTTGTTGCACCTTATTCAAAAGGTATAACAGCTGCTGCCGCAAGAGGATGGAAACCAATATCAGCTAATTTTTTATTGCCTAAATGGGTTAAAACTCACTGGCCAGGTTATGTTGAGGGATGTAAACAAGTTAACACAGAAGCCAATCCAATGGATTGGAGAATTGCTAAGTCTATATTTGTATGTGAAGATAGAAAAAAAGCAGAAGAATATGCACTTGGCAATGGTAGTCCATATGTATTTTACTACAGTCAACTCTTAACAAAAATGTTGAAGCATGGCCGTGCAAATTTATTTAAAGAAGATCAAAATATGTCTGATGACGCTCTTAAATTAGAAGATATATGCAAAAAACTAATTTTATTTGGAACTCCAGATGAGGTTGCTGACAAGATTTTAGCCTTCAGAGAAGAAGTAGGTGAGTTTGGTACACTTTTATATGCTGGACATGATTGGAAAGATGTAAATTTAGCAAAAAATTCTATGAAGCTGATGACAGAAAAAGTTATGCCTCAGATTAATAGCAACATTAATATAGCTGCAGAGTAGGAACTCTTATGAGTAAATTGGATTTAGGAAATAATGAGTTTATAAATTATGAATTCCATGAAAATCCGAGGGGAAATACAATTGTTTTTTCAAACTCTTTAGGCTCAGATTTATCAATGTGGGATCCTCAAGTTGAATACTTTAAAGATAATTATCAAATAATTTGTTATGATAAAAGAGGTCATGGCAAAAGCTCTCCAATCCAAGGCCCTTATACATTCGATATGCTTGAAAATGATGTAATTTCAATAATGGATGCAATTGGTATAGATAAAGCTCATTTTGTAGGTTTATCGATGGGAGGAATGACATCATTAGGATTGGCACTAAAACATTCTAATAGATTTGATAAACTTGTGTGTTGTGCAGCAAGAGCTGACATGCCACCCCCAGCAATTGAGGCGTGGGATCAAAGAATGGCAGTAGTTGAAGACAAAGGCACACAAGGTGTCGTTCAAGGTTCCCTAGAGAGGTGGTTTAGTGACAATTTTAGAAATGATATTGCAAATAATCATATTTTAGAAAAAGCTGAAGAGATGATTAAATCAACCTCCACTAATGGATATATTGGGAGTTGCAATGCGATTAAAGGTCTTGATTATTTAAGAGAATTAGGAAAAATTAAAAAAGACTTTCTTTATATTTCAGGTGAAAACGACGTTGGTGCACCAGCTTTAGCTATGGAAGAAATGCATCATTTAACCGTTAATAGTAAATATGTTTGCATTCCAGGAGTTGCGCATGTATTTAATCTTGAAAAACCTAATGAAACCAATAAAATTTTAAGTGATTTTTTAAACTAGTTTATAAGTTTGATTTTAAATTAAAAATTAAATAAGCTTAAGTTTTAGGAGTATGAAATGTCTTTAAAAACATTTGAACATGTACTTATATTAGCTGATGACCTAAAAAAAACTAAAGAATTTTATGTTGATTTATTAGGTTTGAAAGATGGATATAGACCAGATTTCCCCTTCCCAGGCCACTGGTTATATTTAAATGAAGACGACAAAGCTGCTTGTATTCACTTGGCGATGAGAAAGCAAGGAGATGGTCAAGATTACTACATTGGGAAAAAAAATAATGTTAAATCGGGATCTGGTGCTATAGATCATGTTGCCTTTAATTGTGAGGATATAGATAGTATGAAAGAAATGTTTGATAATAAATCTATCGAATACACTCACAGAAAAGTTCCTGGTTTTCCACTAGAACAACTATTCGTTGATGATCCAGATGGTGTAAAAGTAGAATTAAATTTTCCAACAAAAGGTTAAATAGGAGTTTATCATGCCGAGAAAATATGATGAAAAAATGTTTGATATAAAACATCTTAGAGAAACTGCAGAAAAACTAAAAAACTGGGGAAGATGGGGCCCAGATGATGAAAAAGGTACATTGAATTTTATAACTCCTGAAATAGTTGTTGACGCTAGCAAACTCATTAAAAAAGGGAAAAGATTTAGCTTAGGTTTAAATTTTGATAGACATGGACCACAAAAAGGCTCTTGGGGTAATAGGTTTAATCCAATTCATTTAATGCTAGCTACTGGAACAGACTCTATAGCTGGAAGGTTTGATGATTTTGGACTTCAATATGCAGATGATATGATATCATTACCATTACAGTGCGCTACTCAATGGGATGCTTTAGGTCATATTTTTTATGATAACAAAATGTGGAATGGTTATTCTGCGGCACTTGTCGACAGCGACGGTGCTCAAAAAAATGGAATCGAAAAAGTACGCGCTGAAATGGCTGGTAGAGGAGTGTTGCTTGATGTTGCTCGTTGGGCAGGGGTTGATTATTTTGAAGATGGTGTAGCAATTACCAATGATGATTTAAATGAATGTGCAAAATCTCAAAATGTTGAAATTAAACGTGGAGATTTTGTTATTGTAAGAACTGGTCAAATGGAACAAAGACTAGATGATGGAGAATGGGGTGGTTATGCTGGAGGAGATGCACCAGGTTTAGCTTTTGAAACTGCCCAATGGATTTATGATAACGAAATTGCCGCCATATGTACTGATACATGGGGTTGTGAAGTAAGACCAAACGAAACTAAAGATGCTCAACAACCTTGGCATTGGGTTGTAATACCGATGATTGGTATAACAATGGGAGAAATTTTTTACTTAAGAGATCTGGCAAAGGATTGCGAAGAAGATAAAATTTATGATTTTTTCTTTTGTGCACCACCCTTACCTATAACTAAAGCAGTAGGCTCACCAATTAATCCTATGGCAATAAAATAGATGAAAAAAGCTGCCATCATTGGTGGCTCAATGTCGGGTCTTTTTGCAGCCAATTTTCTTAAAAAGATAAACTGGGATTATTCAATACATGAAATGGTTCCGGAACCTTTGTCAGGAAGAGGTGCTGGCATTGCCACATATGATGAGTTAGCAAAATTAGTTAAGTTAACCACAGGTTACAATAAATCACTCGGAACAATCTGTAATGAAAGGATTGTTTTAAATAAACAAAACGAAGTAATATCAAAAATAAAATACCCTCAAGTCTTTACTAGTTGGCAATATTTATATGATGTTTTGCAGTCAAATATAGATAAAAAAAAATATTTTCTTGGAGATGAATGTATTGAAATTCTTAAAAAAGAAAAAATTAATACTTTAATTTTTAAAAGCGGTAAAGAAATTCAAGCTGATTTAATTATTATTGCTAATGGAATAAGATCCAATTTAAAAAAAATTGTAGATGAAAATAAACCAGAATTTGCAGGATATGTTGGTTGGAGAGGACTTGTCAATGAGGCCGATTTGTCAGAAAAAACATTTGACTTAATTTCAGATTATTTTTGTTTCGTCCTTCCAAAAAACCAACAATTTTTAACTTATCCAGTTGCCGGGATTGGTAATAAAGGTTTAGAAAAAGGTAAAAGAAGAATTAATTGGTTGTGGTACAAACCAGTAACCATTAAAGAATATAATGATATATTAACTGGAAAATCTAAAAAAAAGTATGAGCACGGTATACCACCCCATGAAATAAAAGATGAGTTAATTAAAAATCTTAAAGAAGAAGGTCAAACAAAATTACCTAGTTCAATAAATGAATTAATAAATAAAACAGATCAAATACTTGTGCAGCCAATATATGATTTAAAATGTAAAAAAATGGTCAATGAAAATATAATTATTATTGGGGATTGTGCTTTCACAGCCCGACCACATGCCGGAATGGGCGTTACAAAAGCGGGTTTTGATTGTTATGATTTAATGAAATGTTTAGATAATATCGAATTAGAAAATTTAAATCATGCTCTAATATCATGGGAACAAAAAAGAATGAAAGAGGGTATATTTCTAGTAGAAAGAAGTAGAGAAATGGGTTTTTACATTAAAAAAGATGAGACAATCATAATGCCAAAAAATGAAATAGTTTTAGATGAAACCGCTGTAAGCATTAAAAATATAAAGAATTATCCAAATAAAAGCAGTTTATTTAACTAAACTTATAACATATTGAAATAATTATATTTTTCCCAATGCCTTTAAAACTTTTTCTGGAGTGATTGGTTGAGATGTCACCTCTGTATTTAAAGGAATTAATGCGTCATTAATAGCATTCATTATAGCTCCTGGAGCACCACCTGTTCCAGCTTCACCAGCCCCTTTTGCACCAAGAATACTTCTACCAGAATTTGTTGTCACATGATCTACAATAATGTCTGGCATTTCATAAGCCATTGGCACAAGGTAATCTGCCATATTTCCATTCGTTAAATTGCCCATTTCATCATAAATACACTCCTCATAAAGAGCACCACCAATACCTTGAACGACACCGCCCCTAATTTGTTCTTCAACTAATTTAGGATTGATTTGTGTTCCACAATCTTCAACGGCCCAGAACTTTTCAATCTTTGTTAATCCGGTATCAACATCAACATCAACTAAACACCCCATTGCACTATTTGTAAAAACAAATGGTATTCCTTCAATAGAAAATGATGCCGTCGCTATCAGTTCAGCATTAGTCCCAGGTGGCAATTCATGACCTCTGTAGTACACAATTTGTGCTAAATCTTTTAGTGATATACCCTCACCACCATCTTTTCTGATAACTTGATCATTTTGAACATCAAGATTATTAACTTCACTTTGCATAATTACTGAGGCAATATTCAAAATATTTTCTTTTAACTTTCTTGAAGCTTTTAAAACAGCTTCACCACCTATTCCAGCACCTCGAGAAGCCCATGTTCCACCACCATACGGAGTAGCATCAGTATCTCCATGCGTAACCCTTACTGTATCTATCTTTACACCAAGTTGGTCTGCGGCTATCTGTTGCATTACTGCTTCTGTGCCTTGCCCCTGTTCAGTTATAGAAGTTGATATATGAACAGCTCCAGATCCCTCTAGTCTAATTGATGCTCCATCCTGAGATGAGATTGGTGCCCCACCTACACCATAAAATGCAGGACTAGGATTTGTTACTTCAACCATATTAATTATTGAAAAACCTTTATATTTTCCTTTTGCCAGAGATTCTTTTTTATATTTCTCTAATTCAGAAATATTCATCATTTTTTTAAGTTTTTCAATACATGCCTCATGTGATAAATCTTCTAAAGGTACTCCTGACGGAGTTTTTGTTGGGTAAGAGTTATCAGGAATTAAATTTATCTTTCTAAATTTGTAACGATCCATACCTAGTGCATTTGCAGCTTTATCGACTAATGCTTCAGTTATAGCAACTGCGATAGGATGACCTACCGCTCTATATTGGCACATTGGTGTTTTGTTTTGAAATACTACTGTACCTTTTGCCTTATAATTTGGAACAACATAAGAAGCTGCAGAAAGATTTAAAACTTGATTTGTTTCAATAGCTGATGTTCTTGGGTAAACACTAAAAGGACCAATTCCAGATAAATCATCTATTTCAAACCCAAGTATTTTACCTTTATCATCAACTCCTATTTTACCTGAAATCTTGTGGCATCTTGAATGGATATCAGTTGAATAGCTTTCTAGTCTATCAGCTACAAATTTTACAGGTCTTTTTAAGAGTTTAGAAACTGCAACCGTAACCATTTCATCTGGATAAACATGGACCTTTATACCAAATGAACCTCCTACGTCACAACTAATGATCCGTACTAATCCTTCGGTTATATTTAAATGCTTTGCTATTATAGACTGCATCATATGAGGTGCTTGACCATTATGATAAACAGTCATTCTTTCTTCCGAAGAGTCCCAATCTGCTACAATTGCTCTTGTTTCTAATGTAACCCCTGTATGTCTTGCAAAATCAAGTGTAACTTCCTCTACAATATGAGATTGTTTAAATGCTTCACTAACATCACCTTGATTTACAGTTCTAGTCCAAAAAAGATTGTTTCCTAAATCATCATGGATAACTTTTGTTGATTTATCCATTGCAGTTTCCATATCCAATTGAGCATCAAGGTCTTCATAATCTATCTCAACTAGTTCTGACGCATCTTCTGCCACTGCTCTTTTGTTAGCAACTACTACAGCAACAGGTTCACCCTGCCATCTCACAACATCTTTTGCGAGAGGGTATTGAGTTGGAGAACGCATTTCACCTAAATGACCAAGTACTCCTTGCCAAGGAGAACAAACTTTTTCAATATCATCAATTGTAAAAACATCTAAAACACCAGGAATGTTTTTAGCATTCTCTGTGTTAATAGATTTTATTTTTGCATGTGCAAGTGGTGATCTAACATAACTTAAATGAACCATTCTAGGTAAAAGTATATCATCTACGTATTTACCTTTACCTTCTAAAAGTTTTTTAGCTCTTTCTCTTGGTACACTTCGTCCAATATAAGAATTAGGTCTATCTGCTGAACCTAACTTAGGATTTTGATTTAAATCATCCATTTTACATCCCTACATTTATTTTATTAAGTGAATCTTCAACTGCATCAACAATTGCTTGATAACCAGTACAACGACAGTAGTTACCTGAAATCATTTCTCTTATCTCTTCACGAGAATGTTTTCTTTTAGATTTTATGATTTCATAGGTAGTCATTAACATACCTGAACTACAAAAACCACATTGCATGGCATTATTCTTTACAAAACAATCTTTAACAATTTCCATCTCTGAAGAATTGAGACCTTCAACCGTTGTTATTTTTTTTCCATTTGCTTGAACTGCTAGCATAAGACAAGATCTAACTGTTTCACCATCAACAAGAACGTTACAAGCTCCACAAGCACCTTGTTCACAACCTAAATGTGTTCCTTTAAATCCAAGATCTCTTAAAAAATCACCTAAATGTTGACGCGTTTCTACTGTTAAATCATCATAATTTTCATTATTAATAATCATTGATATTGTTGTTTTATTTAAATTAGACATTAATTCAATTCCTTCATCATTCTTCCAACTAAAATTGCTGATAAGTGAGCTTTCATATCTGATGAACTGGAGACATCGGAAGCAAAATCTATATCATTTTTTAATATATCTTTAATGTCAGAATAATTATATTCATTCTTTAGAAGATACTCACAAGTTTTTGGGGCTTCATTAGGTCTATCACCAGTTCCAAAAAAAACTAAATTAATCTCTTCATTAATTTTATTATTCTGTTTAATTGAACCTACAAGGCCAGCCATTGCATAGTCTCCATGACGTCTTGTAACTTCGTCAAAAAATAATTTCATACCATTTTGATTAATTGGATATTTAACAGAGGTTAAAATTTCATCTGAATTAATTGCAGTTTCAAACAATCCTTTATAAAACTCTTTTGCTGAAACAGTTCGTTCTCCATTAGGACCTGATAAAATTATTTCAGCATTTACCAGAACAGCAAAAGCTGGTAATTCAGCTGCTGGATCTCCATATGCAATACTTCCACCATGAGTGCCTTTATTTCTAATTGCAGGATGTGCAACTTGGGCTAAAAGTTTATTGAGTATAGGGAGTTTTTCATTAACTTCTTTATTATTCATAATTTGTGAATGACTACACATTGCTCCCATAATTAAATATGAACCCTCAACTTTTATTTTTTTTAATTCATTAATACTTCCAATATCTATAAGAACACTTGGACTAGATAAACGCATGTTTAAAGCAGGTAAAAGTGACTGGCCACCAGCCAAAATTATAGAGTCATCATCTGATTTTTTTATATTTATAGCGTCAGCTAAATCTTTTGCTTGATAATAAGAAAATGCTGGTGATTTCATTAAAAACCTCTAATTTATATAATTAATTATAGACATTATTGTTTAAGTATTTCAAATAAAATTTAAAGTAATGAGGCAGTTAAATGAACAACGTCAATTTAGTTAAAATGAAAGTAGAAGGATCTTCAAAGAGCCATTCTAGAGCTGACATTATTTCAAGAGATGTAGAAAGTGTAATTGATGAACCAGAAGCCAGAGGTGGAACTAATTTAGGATTAACACCTACTGAAACATTATTAGCCTCATTAATTGGTTGCTCAAATGTTATAACTCATAGGATCGCAGAAAAACAAGGTTTTAAAATTGAAACCCTTGAAATAACTGCAGATGCCAAATTTGATAAAAGTGGAGCAAGCATAATTAAAGAGATTGAGGTTCCTTTTCCGGAAGTTATATTAAATATAAATATCAAATGTAATGCTAACGAAAATCAATTTAATAATATTAAAGAACAATTAAAAATGTATTGTCCTATTTCAAAAGTAATTACAAATTCAGGAACGATAATTATAGAAAATTGGAACAAAGTCTAACTTATGGATAGAAGAGATAGATTATTTTACGAAGCTGCACCATTTAGAGAGAAACTGCTACTAAATGGAAAAGAAAAATTAATAATTTGGGTAGTAGTTAATATAGAAGTTTGGGATCCAAACTTACCACAACCAAGAAACGTTTTACCTCCTCCAATGGGTGTTCCAATGTTACCAGACCTTCCAAATTGGTCTTGGCATGAATATGGAATGAGAACAGGATATTGGAGATTCTTAGATATCCTAAAAAATAGAAAAATCAAGCCAACTCTTGCTCTTAATGGCGTAGTTGTAGATGTTTATCCAAAAGCTGTTGAGGAAGCTTTAAAGCTTGACTGGGAACTTATGGGGCATGGCTTTATACAAAGACCAATGCATAAGGTAGATAATGAATATGTTGATATTAAAAGTACTTTGGAAAAACTAAGGAAATTTTCAAATCAAGATGTTATAGGTTGGGAAAGCCCAGGGTTAACAGAAACAAATGATACTATTGATATTCTCTCTGAAAATGGAATTAAATATGTTGCCAACTGGGTTATAGATGATCAACCTGTAGATCTTAAAGTAAAAAACAAAAATAGAATGTTAGCTTTACCTTATACAGTTGAAATAAATGATGTCTCCATTACGGCAGTTCATAATCACCCATCAGACGCTATTTTTACCAGAGGCAAAGATCAATTTGACCAATTATACAAAGAAGCAAAAAAAACTACTAAAATTATGTGTATAAGTATTCATCCATATTTAACAGGTGTTCCTCATAGGATTAATTACTTAAATAAATTATTAGATTATATAATAGAATTTGATGATGCTGTGTTCATGAACGGAAAAGAAATTCACAATTGGTATTGTAATGAAGTTAATTTATGAAAATAAATTACCTTAAATTACCTTTAAGTTCACTTAAAAATGGGGCACCTGAAGATCCACCAAATTTTTTACATTTTAAACAGGCAATATAATTAGCGAATTCAATACATTTTTTTAGAGAAGAATTTGAAACTAATTTAAGTAAAAAAGCACCATGCCATACATCACCTGCAGCTAAAGTGTCAACTGGATTTATTTTTATTGCTGGAACGTTTATTAGAATGTTGTTTTTAATATAATAGCAACCATGTTCTCCATTTGTCACAAAAATTTTACAATCAAATTTCTTAGAAATAGAAACTAATGCAGTTTCAATATCGTCTAATCCAGTAAAACTTTTTAATCCTTGATAAGAAAAAACGACGTGTGAAAAATGACTTAAAAGTTCACTAGTTGTATTTTCTTCAGCGTCAAGCAACTTAGGCTTTCTAACATTTTCAATTTTCTTTAAAATTTTAATTGAATTTTTTAAATCTCTAGTATCAAACAAAAACCCATCAAACATTTCATAATCTATATTATTTTTTATTACTACATCATTAAATTCACGATTATTTAAAACTAGTCTTTCACCATTTTTATCAATGATAATAGATGAAATAGAAGTTTTGAAATTATCAACATAATGTGTGTAACTAAGATCTATGTTTTCGGATAGTAACTTTTGTTTTAAAATGTTACCAACTTCATCGTTTCCTATTACAGTAGACAAAAAAACTCTCATACCAAGCCTTGAAAGGGCTACAGAAGCATTTGCTGCGTTACCACCAATGCTTACATATACTGAGTTAGATTTATATTTTTCGGCGTACTTTGGAAACTCTGATACAGTATGTATTAAATCTAGAGCTGATAAACCATGTACAAAAATTTTTCTCAAGCCATTAACCTTAAAGTTATAAAATATAAGACTTTATGGCTTTAGTAAACCGTAACCTCCGTCTCTAACTGTTCGAATTAAATCTACATCTTTTTCATTAATTCTAAGAGCTTTTCTTAATCTACTCATATGAACGTCAACGGTTCTATCCTCTATAAAAATTCCATGGCCCCAAACTGAGTCTAACAATTTTTCTCTAGAAAATATATGGCCAGGTCTTTCTGCAAGGAGAGTTAATAATTTAAATTCTTTTGGACCTAATTTAACTAATTGATCATTTCTGAAGACTTGCATTTCTGATAAAGATATTTTTAGTTCTCCAACAATCAATACATCTATAGACATAGATGTATTTGTTCGTCTGATAAGCGCTTTAACTCTAGAAACAAGTTCCATTGGAGAAAATGGTTTTGATATATAATCATCGGCACCTGTATCTAATCCAAGTGACTTATCAGAATCTTCACTTCTTGCACTTAACATTATTATTGGAAGCAACTTTGTATCTTTGTTCGATCTGAGTTCTCTACAAAGCTCTATTCCAGACATTTTTGGCATCATCCAATCTGCAATAAGTACACTTGGCTTTTTTTCATAAATCATATCAAGAGCTAGTTTACCATTATATGCTGATCTAACTAAAAAACCATTCTTTTCTAAATTGAATTTCATTAATTCAATTTGATTAGGCTCATCATCTGCAATTAAAATTTCATTCATATTGTTTTATATTAAATAAATATTACATCTATATTACAATATTCAATAATTTATTATTTTTCAATTTTTCAAAACTGGAAAAGCTACAGAAAATATTGTTTGTTTGTTTTGACTACTTCTAATTGTAAGTTCTGCCCTGTGCTTAATCAATATGTGTTTCACAATTGCTAATCCTAAACCAGTACCACCAATTTTTCTTGATCTTGCTTTATCTACTCTAAAAAATCTTTCTGTTACTCTATCAATGTATTTTTCAGGAATACCTTCGCCTTCATTAATTACAGATACCGTTAATTCATTAGTTTTCATTTGATCAATTTTAATTAAAATATCTGAATTTGAATTCCCATATTTGATGCCATTTTCAATTAAGTTATAAAATACTTGTGTTAGTTCTAAAAAATCAGCTTCTACTATAAGTGATTCGTTTTTATCAACTCTATTATCAATTAAAATTATTTTATTATTATTTAACAACCCACTCTTTTCAATATTTGAAATAACCGATTTTATTGGTTCAAAAATTGAAATAGTTGTTGATGGTGAAATATGTTCCTCGGATTCTACTTTTGAGAGAGAAAGAATGTCATCAATTAATGTATTCATTCTTTTAGATTCTTCGTTCATAATATTTAAAAATTTATTGAGTGTTGTTTTATTAATTTTATCATCGTTTAACATTGTTTCCACAAAACCAGACAAAATTGTTAATGGAGATCTGAGTTCATGACTTACATTTGCAACAAAATCTCTTCTTATTTTTTCAAGATTTCTTTGCAAAGTTAAATCAGTTATTATTAATAAGTTTTTGTTTTTACTGATTTTTTTTAACTTTATTCTTAGTTGTCTATTTAGATAATCATCTAATTCGTGCACAAATGAATAATCATATTTCTTGTTTGATTTATCAAAATTTAATGAATTAAAATCTGGATTTTTAATAATATTTAAAATATTTTTGTTTAATAAATTTTTTCCTAACAGTTCTTGAGAGACTTTATTTGAAACTAAAACTCGTCCAGAATTATTTATTAGAATGAAACCATCTTCCAATATATTTCCAACATCTATGAAATATTTAGAAGTTTTCTTTTTTTTCAAATTACTTTTTTTTAGATTCATAAATTGATTTAATTAATAATTAACTTAAAAAAATTACAATTATGTTACAATCTTTTATTATATATTGACAATTGTATCATTAGAACTAGATCGTTTAATTGCATCTAAAACAGCTATGTTTTGATATTTCTCATTATCTGTAAACAAATATTCTTTATCGTTAGTTGAAGCATCAACAAAATTATGAATATTTTTTGAAACAGTATCAGTCCAATTAAATATTATTTTTTCAATACTTCCATTACTCATTCTTATTGTCATTTCTGAGTCTCCAGGGGTATCAGGATGTGAACTATCAATAAGTTCTACCCATCCATTTTCTCCAAAAATTGTAACTCTTTGATAATGAGGTGTTTTTAAAATTGCTGTTATTTGTGTACTTAATCCTGAATTATGAACTAGCGTAGCACTTACCACATCTCCAGTTTCATACTGTAATGCCCTTTTTGCTGTTGTAGCAAATACTTTTTTAACAGAACCAAATAACCAAATCATAAGATCAGTTAAATGTATACCCATTCCAGTCATCCCCGCAGCAGGAGCAACTTCAGGGTCAGTCCTCCAGTTATCTAAAGGCAAATTTGCTAATTTATCGTGACTAAAATGTGCTTCAGCATACATGATGTTACCTAACAAATTATTTTCAATAACCTCTTTTAATTTTTGCCATCCATTTTCAAATCTACGTTCATGCCCAACACCTAAAAGAACATTATTTTTTTTGCAGACTTTAATCATCTCTTTAACATCAGAAGGTATCAATGATAATGGTTTTTCACAAAAAACATGTTTTTTTAAATTTGCACATAAAATAGTTTGGTCTTTATGAAATGAATTAGGGGTACATAATACAATTCCATCGAAATCGGTTGATTTAACAGTCTCTTCAAAATCATAAGAAAAATTCAAGTTAAAATTTTTAGCTAATTGCAAGGCTTCTTTATCTGGGTAAGGTTCAATTAAATTCACTATTTTAACTTTTTCAGATGAAGATAACCTTTGAATCATCACCTTACCCCACCAACCTAAACCAGCAATTATGAGTTTAAACATAATTTAAGGCTGAGGTATTACTTGATCATTTTGTGGCACTAACCAACCTTTTTGAACTGCTGGCCTTTCTACCATTTCTTTGTACCACCTAGTTACATTCGGAAATTCATTTAAGTCTATTTCCTGCCAATCAAATCTAGCAGTCCATGGCCATATTGAAATATCTGCAATTGAATAATTATTGCCAGCAATATATTGACTTTTAGATAATTTTTTATCCAAAACACCATATAAACGTCTGGCTTCTTTAGAATATCTAGTTTCAGAATATTCTGATTTGCCTTTATTATATTTAACAAAATGATGCACCTGACCGAACATTGGGCCTACCCCACCCATTTGCCACATTAACCATTCTAAAGTTCTGTAATAATCATCTGAATTGTCTTTATTGATAAGTTTGCCTGATTTTTCTGCTAAATATAAAAGAATAGCGCCTGATTCAAACAAAGAGTAATTATTATTATCTCTATCTACAATTGCAGGTATTCTATTATTAGGCGATATTTTCAAAAAGTGTGGTTGGAATTGCTCATCTTTAGCAATATTAATTGAATGCACCTCATAAGGGATTTCAATTTCCTCTAACATAATTGAAACTTTTCTTCCATTTGGCGTATGCCATGTATACAAATCAATCATTTTAAATCCTTACCTTTACAGTGTAATAACTATTCCACCTTTTGTCTTACGACCTTCAAGTTCATTATGTGCTTCAACTATTTTTTCTAATGGCATTTTATCATGAATATAAACTTTTAGCCTGCCATCTGATACACGACTATAAAGCTGATGAGATGCATCATTATACTCAGCTCTATTTGCAATATAGCTAAATAATGTTGGTCTCGTAACAAATAATGAACCCTTAGCGGACAGCATAGCTAAATTAAAATCTGTTATTGATCCTGAAGCTTGGCCAAA
Source organism: uncultured SAR116 cluster alpha proteobacterium (assembly GCA_902590245.1). Lineage (GTDB taxonomy): Bacteria > Pseudomonadota > Alphaproteobacteria > Puniceispirillales > Marisalimonadaceae > TMED54. The sequence goes on from CACIWG010000001.1 coordinate 105,262, forward strand.
CAATACCCATAAACCCCTTGGTTTAAGGCAATCCATAGATCCTGGAAAAACATCTTTTGCTACACTATCGTAAACAACATCACATTTTTGATTATTTGTAATTTTCATAACTTCATCAACAAAGTTATCTTTTTTATAGTCGATAACGTGATCATATCCTGCTTCTAAAGCAGTAGCAACTTTGTCAGGACCTCCAGCAGTTCCTATCATTGTAGCGCCAATTTCTTTTCCCCATTGGCCCATTAATTGGCCAACGCCACCTGCCGCTGCATGAACAAGAGTTGTCATACCAGGTGTTACTTTAGTAGTTAAATGAAGTAAATAATGGGTTGTCAATCCTTTCAAAGTACATGCAACAACATCATGATCTTCTACTTCAACGTTAATCATAGTAGCATGTGCTGCATTAATAACAGCATATTCTGCATATGCCCCAACTGGAGTTACATATGAGACTTTATCACCTTCTTTAAAATCTGATACATCAGAACCAACTGAATGAATATAACCAACTCCCTCAGAACCAGGAATTTTAATATCATTATTATTAGGCCATGGATATAAACCAGATCTAAAATATGTATCTAAGTAATTAAGACCTATAGCATTATTCTTAACAACAATTTGTCCACTTCCTGGAGACGGAATGTTAGCTTCAATTAAAGACATATTTTCTGCAGGACCAAAATCAGATAAATTTACCACTCTTTGTTTCATAATACCTCTCAAGAATTAAAAATTTGATATTCATATAAAGGATGAATCTTTATCAAGTAATATAAACAAATTAAAAGAAAAAGTAATTACATTTTCTAGATTTTAGAATAAAATAATTATGATACTTATTTTTTTAAAGTATTTAAAATTGAAACCTGAGTAACAATAATCTATTAATAGTATATATTTAAATTTATGGAGATATAAATGCCTTTAGAATTAAAAGACCTTCCTTATTCACATGATGCACTTGAGTCAAATGGAATGAGTAAAGAAACACTTGAATTTCATCATGATATTCATCACAAAGCATATGTTGATAATGGAAACAAACTACTATCTGGTACTGAATGGGAAAACAAATCATTAGAAGAAATTATTAAAGGAAATTATGATAGTTCAAAAGTTGCTCAAAATGGAATATTTAATAATGTTTCACAACATTGGAATCATACCCAATTTTGGGAAATGATGGGACCGTCAAATAATAATATGCCTAGTGAGTTAGAAAAAACACTTATTGATCAATTTGGAAGTGTAGATGATTTTAAAAATGCCTTTTGTGATGCTGGTGCCACACAATTTGGTTCCGGTTGGTGTTGGCTTGTAAAAGAAAATGATGGATCACTTAAGATTACTAAAACAGAAAATGGTGTAAATCCAGTGTGTTTCAATCAGACTGCCCTATTAGGTTGTGATGTGTGGGAACATTCTTATTATATTGATTTTAGAAATAAGAGACCAGCTTACTTAGAAAACTTTTTAAATAAACTTGTTAATTGGGAAAATGTTGCATCCAGAATGTAAAGTATTTATACTCTATAAAGCTCAATTTGAAAGCTTCGCTTTATGATTAATGTATTATCTGATTTAAGTAAAACTGTTTTTGTTTCATTTGCTTTAGCAATAATATTTATATTTTTTTTAGCAAAACATGGACAGTTTGATCAAACAGCATTTAATATGTGGTTATTTAGATGGTTTCATGTGATATCTGGCATAATGTGGGTTGGAATATTATATTATTTTAATTTTGTACAAATCCCAAATATAAATAAAATTCCAGATAATCAAAAACCCGCAATAAGTAAAGTAATTGCGCCGGCTGCATTATTTTGGTTTAGGTGGGGTGCAGTCGTCACAGTATTGACTGGCTTAAAATTAGCATATTTAAATGGATACTTACATAAAGCAATGACTTTTTCAGATGGCTTTTGGCCTATAGGCATTGGAATGTGGTTAGGTATTATAATGCTTTTAAATGTTTGGGGAGTTATTTGGCCAAATCAAAAAAGAGCTCTAGGTATAATCGAAGTTGATGCAGATGCAAAAGCAAAAGCAGCAAAAAGAGCAATGTTATTTTCGAGAACAAATACACTTTTATCAATTCCGATGTTAGTAGGAATGACTGTCGCACAAAATGGGTTCTCTTAAATTATGAAAGTTAAAATTGGAATAATTGGTGGTTCAGGAGTATATAATTTGGATGGATTAGAGAACCCAAATTGGATAAAAGTAAAATCTCCCTGGGGAAAAACGTCAGATGACATATTAACAGGTAATTTAAATGATATTGAATTAGTTTTTTTACCTAGACATAGCAGAAATCATAATATTTCCCCTAGTGATATTCCTTATCAGGCTAATATCGATGCATTAAAAAGACTTGATGTAACTGATATAATATCAGTTTCTGCTTGTGGTAGCCTAAATGAAAAGTTTAAACCTGGTGATTTTGTTTTGGTGGACCAGTATATTGATAGGACTTTTAAAAGAGAAAAAAGTTTTTTTGGAGCTGGTTGTGTTGCCCATGTTAGTATGGCTCATCCTACCTGCGAAAGATTAAGTAATTTACTTTTTGAAGCTGGAAAAAAAATTAATCTAAATATTTTTAAAGGGGGAACTTATTTGACAATGGAAGGCCCACAATTCTCCACATTGGCTGAATCTTTACTTTACAAAAATGTTTGGAATTGTGATGTTATTGGAATGACTAATATGCCAGAAGCAAAGTTAGCTAGAGAAGCAGAAATTTGTTATGCATCTTTATCAATGGTTACTGACTTTGATTGTTGGCACCCAGATCATGATAAAGTTGAGGTATCTGATATTATTAGAGTATTAACTCAAAACTCATCAAATGCTCAGTCATTGATAAAAGAACTTACAATTAATATTCCTAAAGAGAGAGAACTTTGTGAATATGGATGTAATACTGCACTCGATAATGCAATTATTACTCCTTCACAACATAGAGATGAAGCACTGGAAACAAAGCTAGATGCTATTTTAAAAAGAGTAAGTTCATAAAGGTACATTAATGAATAAAATTATAGAATCGATTAGAACAATACCAGATTTTCCAAAAAAAGGGATTATGTTTAGAGATGTAACCACCTTATTTAGTAATCCCATCGCTTTCAAACAAACCATCAATGAAATATGCAATTATTGGGAAAATAAAAACCTGACAAAAATAATTGGAATTGAAGCAAGAGGTTTTATCATAGGTTCATGTGTTTCTTTAGAACTTGGTTTGCCATTTATACCGATAAGGAAAAAAGGCAAACTTCCTCATACTACTATTGAAGAAAGTTATGAACTTGAGTACGGAAAAGCAACAATTGAAATACACTCTGATGCATTAGATGCAAACGATAATGTATTGATAATTGATGATTTAATTGCTACAGGCGGAACCGCTTTAGCTGCAATATCGTTGGTCAAAAGATTAGAAGCTTCAATATCTGGTTGCTCTTTTATTATTGATTTACCTGTTCTTGAAGGCAATAAGAAAATAACAGATTTAGGTATTGAAGTTCAAACATTATGTGAATTCTCTGGGCACTAAAAACTACCTTAAACTTGATTCAATATTTCCACCATCTATCGTAAAAACATGAGCTGTAGTTTTTTTGGATTTAACTAAAGATAAAAAACCTTTAGCAACATCCTCTGCAAGAACTTCTTTTTTCAATAAGTTACCTTTCATATACTTTTCTTCAGAGACACCTCTACTTTTTGATCTAGCTTTAATAAGTTTATCATTTAATAACCCAGATTTAATTTTATCTGCATTAATTCCATTTACCTTAATATTAAACTTTCCTAATTCTAATGCTAATTGTTTAACTAAAAAAAATAATGAAGCTTTAGGTAAACCGTAAGAACCAAAATTCATTCCTGGATTTACCGCTTGTTTGGTAACATTAAATATAATATCACCACCAGAATTTTGATCCATTAAAACTTTAGAAACCAGTTGAGATAAATTGTAATGGGCAAAAAAATTAATTTCAAAACTTTTTCTCAATAACTTTTCGTCAAGATCAATAAATGGTTTTTCTATAGCTATGCCAGCATTAGAGATTAAAATATCTACACCTCCAAAGTAATTTAAACAATGTTTCATAACATTTTTAAGATCTCTTTGTTTTGTAATATCTGCAACTAAACTATAAGATTCATTTTTAATTTGAGCTGAAGTTTCCATTAAAGATTTTTCATTAATATCAATCAAGAATAGATTAGCGCCCTCCTCTGAAAACTTTTTAGAAATTTCTCTTCCAATTGTACCTCCAGCTCCAGTAACCATAACAATCTTACCATTCAAAGATTTAGGCTTACTTAATTTTAACTTTGCTTGTTCTAGAGACCAGTACTCCATCTGAAAATGGTTATTATCATTTATTGGGTAATAACCTCCTAAATCAACACATTTAGACATTACTTTAATATTTTGTAACCCAATATCTCCAGCAATAACTGAATTTCTTTTATTTGAGCCAATACCGATTAGACCAACACCTTTAACCCAAGCAATGTTTGGTGTTGGATCTAACATAACATATGAACCTTTTTGCTTTAAGCTATTTGCTTTAAAATATTTTATGTAGTTATTTTTATAAGCGATAATTTTATTTGATAATTCAGCCTCAAAGTTATTATCTGAAAAATTTAAAATTATAGGTTCTTTTTTGATCCTTATAACATGATCTGGTGAAGAAACCCCTTTTTTGCTTAATTGAAGTAGATCTTTTCTTTCCATAAAATCTAATGTAAAATTATCGTTTCTTAAATCAAATATTGGAGAATAACTTGCATCATCAGTGTGTTTAAGAATATTTTTTCTGAATATAGAAATAAAATCTTGATAATTAAAATTATTTTTTTTAATCGATTTAGCTTTATAGACTTTTTTATTTTTGCTTAAAAAGGCATCCAATTTATTTGAATGCTCAATAACTTTTTCATAAGATGATTTAGCTGTATCACCCCATGTAAAATACCCGTGATTTACTAGAAGCATTGCTTCTATATCCTTGTTTTTCTCATATATTTCAATAGCTTTTTTGGATAATTTAAAGCCTGGCATTATATAAGGAACTATGCAAAATTTGTTTCCGAATACTTCTTCTGTAATTTCCTTATAATTTTTTAAGTTTGCTAATACTAAAAAAGGAGTTGCATGCGTATGATCAACAAACTTATGAGGTAAGAATGCGTGCAATAATGTTTCTACAGAAGGATTGGGTGAAGTAGATAACATTAAGTTTGCACGTTGTAAGTTGACCATATCCTCATCTGACAATGAATTTAAATTTCTTAATTTTAACAATGGATCTAATCTAACTGCAGGCAATCCTGGGGCTTCAATTGTATCTAGATCCCATCCAGATCCTTTTATACATAAGACATCAATTTTATTTCCAAAAATATCTTCTTGAATAGTTTTACATGAAGTGTTACCTCCTCCATGCATAACTAGATCAGGTATTTTACCTATAATTCTAGAACTATAAACTCGAGTACCTAAATCATACCTAAATAAAGTATTGTTGATTTTTTTTACATATGAATTTTTATCTTTTTCGTTCCATAAATTTTTAAACATATTATTCTGTTAACTCTTTTAATTTTTTTAAAGAATTTTCATCTGCTTGATAAACGCCATAATCTGTAATTAACCCAGAAACTAATCTTGATGGAGTTACATCAAAAGCAGGATTTCTACAAGATGTTCCAGCTAATGATATATTTACTTTTTCAATTTTATTACCTTCCAACAATCCTTGTACGTAAGAAACTTCTTCATGACTTCTCTCTTCAATTGGTATTTCTGTTAAACCATTTTTTAAATTCCAATCAATTGTTGAGTTTGGTAATGCTACATAAAATGGGATATTATTATCTTTAGCAGACAGAGCTTTTAAATAAGTTCCAATTTTATTGCATACATCTCCAGAAGAGGTTGTTCTGTCTGAGCCAACTAAAACCATATCAATTTCACCGTGTTGCATCAAATGTCCACCAGCATTGTCCACTATTAGATCATGATTAATGTTATTGTGACTTAATTCCCATGCTGTTAATTGTGCCCCTTGGTTCCTTGGCCTAGTTTCATCTACAAAAACATGAACATCAATACCCTTTTTTTTCGCATGATAAATTGGAGAAGTCGCAGTGCCCCAATCGACAGTCGCAAGCCATCCAGCATTACAATGAGTTAATATATTAATTTTATTTGATTTTTTCTTTTTTAATATTTCTTGAATAATATTTAAACCATTTTCTCCTATTTTTTTATTTGAAATTATATCATGTTCAAAAATTTCATCTGCTTTTTTAAAAGCTTGTTCTAAAATATCATCATCATTTACTGATAAAAGTGCCTTTTTCATTTCTTCTAATGCCCAAAATAAATTTACAGCTGTAGGTCGAGTTTCTAGTAAATTACTACAAATCATATCAAGATCATTCTTTTTGTGGCCAGATAACAAAGAAACGGCCACCGCATATGCTGCAGTAACACCGATAAGAGGGGCACCTCTAACAAGCATATCTTTAATGGCAATACAAAAATCACTTAAATTTTTAAGTTCAACAATTTTAAATTCATGAGGAAGAATCCTTTGATCAATTATAAAAACTTGTTTTTTTTCATTTCTCCAAATAGAAGTGTAATGTTTTCCATTAACTATCATATTATATTTATACTAATTTAATTTTAAAAATCTAATTAATATTATAAATTTTACAAATTTCTGATAATTTTTTTTTAAATAATTCTGCTCCAACGAGAAGTTCTTTTGACCAGAATTTCAAACTTTTTTTTTCAGCGTAATCTGATACAAATTTATAACATAAAAAATCAATATTAAATTTTTGAGAAAACTTTGCATATACATATGCTTCCATATCAACTAAATCCGTATAAATTTTTAAATTATTTTTTAAAACAGTTTCACCAGTAGCACAGGATAAACCGTCCTTATTTATTATTATTTTCTTAGAGGTTAAATAAGCATCTCTATCATAAAAAGATGTAACTTTAATTAATCCAGACAACTTTTTGTTAAGAGCTCCAGCAGAACCATAATTTATTATAAACAAAGGTTTGAATTTTAAATATGAATCGTATATCGCAAAAGATGCATTAACCTTTCCAACACCTGTGTAAATTACATTAAAATCATTTAAATAATTTTTTGGCAGTTCTTTTTTTAAAGCAACTAAGATTAGAATATCTTTTTTTTTGATAATTTTGTTCATGATTTAAAGAATATATTTTAATTTAAAATTTAATAATAATAAATTTTAAATTAACATAAACATATGACTTACTTGGTACCACATTCTCCTGAAAAAGAAATTTGTATATCTAATAGTGGTAGTTTGTCAGGCATGACTTTTTTATGTAAAGATATGTGTGACATTAAAGGCTTCAAATCTTCATGTGGAAATCCTGATTTTTATAAATACTCAATAGAGGCTTTAGATTACGCTCCATTTTTAAAAAAAATTTTGAATGAAGGTGCAATTTTAAAAGGAATTACAATTTGCGATGAGTTTTTTTATTCCATTATTGGAGAAAACAAACATTATGGAACACCTGAAAATTTAAACTCACCAAAATGTGTTCCAGGTGGATCCAGCTCTGGTTCAGCTGCAGCTCTGACTCAAATGGATTATGATTTTACAATAGGAACTGATACTGGTGGGTCAGTAAGAGTTCCCGCATCTTTTTGTGGAGTTTTTGGATTTAGACCAACTCATGGCAGAATTAATCTTAAAAAAGTTTATCCGATGTCAGAGAGCTTTGATACATTGGGATGGTTTTCTAACAATAAATCAAACATGCTAAAATTAGGTAAGTTATTTTTTG
>CACIWG010000002.1 GCA_902590245.1 uncultured SAR116 cluster alpha proteobacterium
GACTTAATAAAAAAAAAAGATATATTGACAAACGTTTAGGAAGGAAAAATATGTCTAAAACAAGTCCTGCGCAGTTTGTAAGGCAGGTAAGACAAGAATTAAAAAGAATAACTTGGGCTTCTAAAAGAGATACTTTATTTGCTACTATAACAGTTTTGTTAATGGCTATATTGGCATCTGTATTCTTTTTCATGGTTGATCTATTGTTGAATTTATATTAGGATTAGGCACTTAAGTAATGATTTATAAATGGTATGTTGTACATGTTTATTCAGGTTCTGAAAAAAGAGTAAAAGAATCAATAGAAGATCAAATGAAATCAAAAAACATGGAAGATTTTATTGAAGAAATACTTGTCCCGACTGAAGAAGTTCTTGAGATTCGAAAGGGAGCAAAGGTAAAAACTGAAAAAAAATTTTTTCCTGGATACTTATTAATTAAAATGAACATGACTGATGAAAGTTGGCATTTTGTTAAATCTCAGCCTAAAGTCACAAATTTTCTTGGTGCAAAAGGTAAACCAATTGCATTAAGTTCAGTTGAGGCAAAAAAATTGATAGAGCAAATAACCGAAAGAGTTGAAAGGCCTAGGTCTAATGTTATTTTTGAAATCGGTGAAGAGGTTAGAGTATCTGATGGGCCTTTTCAAAGCTTTAATGGTTTAGTAGAAGAAATAGATGAAGATAAATCGAGACTTAAGGTTTCAGTATCAATTTTTGGTAGATCAACACCGGTTGATTTAGAATTTACACAGGTTGAAAAAATATAAGAGAGTAGTTATGGCAAAAAAAATAGATGGATACATTAAATTAAATATTCCTGCAGGTGCAGCAAACCCATCACCCCCAGTTGGGCCTGCCCTCGGGCAAAGAGGCATTAATATCATGGAGTTTTGTAAAGCATTTAATGCATCTACTGAAAAATTAGAAAAAAATATGCCAATACCAGTTATTATCACTGTATTTGTTGACAAATCATTTTCTTTTGTTACAAAAACACCTCCAGTTTCTTATTTTATTAAAAAAGCTGCAGGGAAAGATAAAGCTTCAACTGAACCAGGAAGAAGTTTTGTAGGCAAGGTTAATTCTCAACAAGTTCGTGAGATAGCGGAGAATAAAATGAAAGATCTTAATGCTGCAGATATTGAAGGTGCTATTAAAATGGTAGAAGGATCTGCTAGATCAATGGGTATAGAGGTTACGGAGTAATAAATGTCTAAAGGAAAATTTTTGGTTGAGGCTTACAAGTCTTATGATACTTCTAAAACTTATAATTATAATGATGCAATCGATATAATACTAAAAAATAAAAGAAGTAAAATCAATGAAACTATTGAAATCTCACTTAATTTAGGTGTGGATCCAAGGCATGCAGATCAAATGGTAAGAGGAACAGTTAACTTACCAAATGGAAGCGGAAAAGATATTAAAGTTGCTGTATTTGCAATTGACAAAAATGCGGAAGACGCAAAAAAAGAGGGTGCTGATTTTGTTGGGTCAGACGATTTAGTTCAAAAAATACAAGATGGTTTTTTAGATTTTGACAGGGTGATTGCATCTCCTGATATGATGGGTTCTGTTAGTAAAGTTGCAAAAATTCTTGGTCCAAAGGGATTAATGCCTAACCCGAAAATGGGAACTGTTACATCAAATGTAGGCGATGCTGTTAAATCAGCAAAATCTGGTCAAGTTCAGTTTAAAACTGAAAAGAATGGAATAGTTCAGGCAGGTATTGCAAAATCTAATTTTGATGCTAAAAGCATTGTTGAAAATATAAAATCATTTGTAGATATAATAAAAAAATCTAAACCAGCAGGAGCAAAAGGAACATTTATAAAAAAAATATCACTCTCATCAACTATGGGAGTTAGTGTAAATTGCGAAATAAACTAAACCTGTCCAAGACTGTAGGTAGAATGAGTAATATCCTACATAGACAAATAGTTAGGACAGGCCTACTTATAAATATGGAGGCCTTAATTGAATAGAAAACAAAAAGAAGAACTGGTTGAAAGTTTACATAAGACATTTTTAAACTCACAATCAATAATAGTAACGCATATAAATGGTTTGACAGTATCAGAAACTACTAATCTGAGATCAAACTTGAGAGAATCCAATTGTAAATTCAAGGTTACTAAGAATAAAATGGTAAAGCTTGCGCTTAAAAACACTAAATTTGAACATCTTGATCATCTTTTTATTGGCCCAACTGCCATAGGTTCATCAGAAGATGCGATAGAACCAGCAAAAATTTTAGTTAAATTTGCTAAAGATTCTGATAAAATTAAGATTATTGGTGGTGGTGTTGAGACAAAATCGCTCTCTGTAGATGAAGTATACAACTTAGCATCTTTACCAACTTTAGATGAAGTTAGGTCCAAGCTAATTGGGTTAATTATGGCTGGTCCAACAAAGATTGTAAGGACAATTAAGGAGCCACCATCAAGGTTAGCTCGTATTTTAGCATCAAGAAATAATTAAATCACTAATAAGGAGAAAAAAAATGGCTGATTTACAAAAAATTGCTGATGATTTAAGTTCATTATCTGTTATTGAGGCAGCTGAACTTTCAAAAATCTTAGAGGAAAAATGGGGTGTTAGCGCTGCAGCAGCAGCTGCACCGGCTGTAGCTTCAGGAGCTGCTGGTGGTGATGCCGCTCCAGCCGCAGAAGCCAAAACAGAGTTTGACGTTCATTTAACAGCTGCAGGGGCTCAAAAAATTAATGTAATTAAAGAGGTAAGAACAATTACAGGACTAGGCTTAAAAGAAGCTAAGGATTTAGTTGAAGGTGCACCTAAAGTTGTTAAAGAAGGTGTTGCAGAGACAGAAGCTAATGATATTAAAACAAAACTTGAAGCTGCAGGAGCTACTGTAGAACTAAAGTAATTTAATAAACATATTTGCAACTACAACAACTGTATATAAGGAAATTTATGCAACCTCAAACAAGTACTTTACTAAATAGAAGAAGAATAAGACGATCATTTGGAAAGATTTCTGAAGCCGTAAAAATGCCTAACCTGATTGAAGTTCAACGGCATTCTTATGATCAATATCTTCAGATGTATATTAAGCCTGAAGATAGAATAAAGGAAGGCTTACAAGAAGTTTTTCTTTCAATATTTCCAATAAAAGACTTTTCTGGGAAGTCAATGTTAGAGTTTGTGTCATATAGTCTTGAAGAGCCAAAGTATGATGTTGAAGAATGTCAGCAAAGAGGTTTAACCTATGCATCAGGACTAAGAGTTACCTTAAGACTTGTTGTTTGGGATGTTGATGATGATTCTGGCACTCGTTCGATAAGAGATATGAAAGAGCAAGACGTTTATTTAGGTGAAATGCCATTAATGACACCTAATGGTACATTTGTAGTGAATGGTGTTGAAAGAGTTATAGTTTCTCAAATGCATAGATCGCCCGGTGTATTTTTTGATCATGATAAAGGTAAAACCCATGCATCCGGTAAATTTTTATTTGCGGCTAGAGTGATACCTTATAGAGGTTCTTGGCTTGACTTTGAGTTCGATCCAAAAGACATGATAAATGTAAGGATTGATAGAAGAAGGAAAATTCCTTGCAGTACCTTACTAATGGCCCTTCCAAGTGAAGAAACAGAAGAATATATTTCTAAATGTAAAAATAACAACGTTTTACCTGAAAGAACAAAAATGTTTGGAATGACGAAGGAAGAAATTTTAAATTTTTTCTATGTTTCACAGTCATATGAATTTAAAGGCACAGGATGGGTTTCTGAATTCAATCACGAAAAACTTAAGAATTCTAAACTTAAATTTGATTTAGTAAATGCTGATGATGGAAATGTTGTAGCAACTCCAGATGATAAATTAACACCAAGATTTTTAAAAAAGTTGGAAGAAAATGGATTAAAACGAGTACTGGTAAAAGAGGATGAATTAATTGGAAGTTATCTTGCAGAGGATATAATAAATAATTCTTCTGGAGAAGTTTTATTTGAAGCAGGTGACTTAATTGACAAGGATGTTTTGTCTTTAGTAAAAGATCTTAAAATCGACGTGATAAATGTCTTATTAGTTGACAGTAATAATGTTGGTCCTTGGGTATTAAACACAATTCAAAATGATAAAAACTTTTCTCGAGAAGAAGCTTTAGTTGACATCTATCGTGTAATGAGGCCGGGTGAACCTCCTGCATATGAAAGTGCAGAAGCGTTGTTTCACAATTTATTTTTTGATGAGGAGCGATATGATCTTTCAGCTGTAGGTCGTGTGAAAATGTCTGCAAGATTAAATTTAGATGTTGATGATAGTATTAGAACCCTTAGAAAAATAGATATTTTGTCTATACTAAAAGTTTTAGTAAGCTTAAAAGATGGGCACGGTGAAATAGATGATATAGATCATTTAGGCAATAGAAGAGTGCGTTCAGTTGGTGAATTGTTAGAAAATCAATATCGAGTTGGATTACTTAGAATGGAAAGAGCGATTAGAGAAAGAATGAGCTCTGCAAACGAGATTGAAAATTTAATGCCTCAAGATTTAATTAATGCAAAACCAGCCGCCGCTTCAATAAGAGAATTTTTTGGATCGAGTCAATTATCACAGTTTATGGATCAAACTAACCCACTTTCAGAAATTACTCATAAAAGAAGAGTGTCAGCTTTAGGTCCGGGAGGTTTAACAAGAGAAAGAGCTGGGTTTGAAGTGAGAGATGTCCACCCAACCCACTATGGAAGAATATGTCCAATTGAGACTCCAGAGGGTCCTAACATAGGATTAATAAATTCTTTAGCTACCTTTGCGCAGATTAATAAATATGGTTTCATAGAGACACCTTACAGAGAAGTTAAAAATGGAGTTGTTACAGATACTGTTTTATATATATCTGCGATTGAAGAAGGTAGATATACCATTGCACAAGCGAATGCGCAATTGGATAAAAAAGGTGCTTTCACAGGGGAGCTTATACCAGTTCGTAAAGATGGTGAAATTGGTCTTGCTAGACCTGAAGATATTGAATTAATGGATGTTTCTCCAAAGCAACTAGTTTCGGTTGCATCAGCAATGATTCCTTTTTTGGAAAATGATGACGCTAATAGAGCATTAATGGGTTCTAATATGCAACGTCAAGCCGTACCATTAATAAAAGCAGAAAGTCCTTTGGTTGGCACTGGAATTGAAGCAACTGTTGCCCGTGACTCTGGTGTTGCAATTGTTGCTAGAAGACAAGGGGTAGTTGATCAAGTTGACGCGACTAGAATTGTAATTAAGGCTACTTCCAATGCTGACGACGTCTCACCTGTCGATATTTATTCACTTATGAAGTTTCAAAGAAGTAATCAAAACACTTGTATAAATCAAAGGCCACTTGTTCAAGTAGGTGATATTGTAAATGTTGGTGATATAATAGCTGATGGTCCTTCTACAGAAGATGGCGAGTTAGGTTTAGGAAAGAATGTTTTAGTCGCATTTATGCCTTGGAATGGTTATAACTTTGAAGATTCGATTCTTGTTTCGGAAAGAGTGGTTCGAGATGATGTGTTTTCGTCAATACATATTGAGGAATTTGAAGTAATGGCTCGTGATACCAAGTTGGGTCAAGAAGAAATTACTAGAGATATACCTAACGTTGGAGAAGAGGCGCTTAGAAACTTAGATGAAGCTGGCATGATTTATATAGGAGCTGAAGTAACACCGGGGGATATTTTAGTTGGAAAAGTGACCCCAAAAGGTGAAAGTCCAATTACACCAGAAGAAAAGTTATTAAGAGCTATTTTTGGTGAAAAAGCTTCAGACGTTAGAGATAGCTCATTAAAAGTTCCTCCAGGAGTTTCAGGAACAGTTGTAGATGTTAGAATATTCTCTAGGAGAGGGATTGATAAAGATGAAAGATCTAGAGCTATTGAAAGGTTTGAAATAGATAAATTTTCAAAAGATAGAGATGATGAAAAATTAATTATTGAAAAAGGTTTTTATGGTAAGCTTAGAGAGCTTTTAGAAAGTCAAAAAATTATTAAGTCAGATATTGCTCTAAAAAAGGGTACTATTATAACAAAAAAGCATTTGTCTGAATTAAAGAATAACGAGTTATTGTTGATAACTGTTGAAGATGAAAAAATACAAGATCAAATTATCAAACTTATTAGTCATTTTGAATTTGTTACAGCTAACCTAGAAAATAAATTTAGTGATAGAGTTGATAAATTGCAAAGAGGTGATGAATTATTACCCGGTGTAATGAAAATGGTCAAAGTTTTTATTGCTGTTAAAAGAAAACTTCAATCTGGTGATAAAATGGCTGGCAGACATGGAAACAAGGGTGTGATATCTAAAATTTTACCACTTGAGGACATGCCTCATCTCAAAGATGGAACGCCTGTTGATGTTGTATTAAATCCGTTAGGTGTGCCTTCCAGAATGAATGTTGGTCAAATATTAGAAACTCATTTAGGCTGGGCTGCGTATGGTATAGGAAAAAAAATATCAAAAATGCTAGAAATTTATAATAGAAATGGTGAAAGCAATGACATCAAAAAATATTTAAAAGAAGTATATGGACCTAAGTTTGATGAAAATTTTAGATCTATGAGTGATGCTGATGTTATTCAACACGCAAATAACTTAAAGCGCGGTGTTCCTATGGCAACTCCTGTTTTTGACGGTGCTAATGAAGAAGACGTTAGTAAAATGTTAGAGCTAGCTGGTTTAGATAATTCAGGCCAAATAGAGTTAATAGATGGTCGAACGGGTGAGTACTTTGATAGAAAAGTTACGGTTGGATATATTTATATGCTAAAACTCCATCACTTAGTTGATGACAAAATTCATGCTAGATCAATTGGGCCTTACTCACTTGTTACACAACAGCCATTAGGAGGTAAAGCCCAATTTGGAGGTCAGAGATTTGGTGAGATGGAAGTTTGGGCTCTTGAAGCTTATGGTGCTGCTTACACGTTGCAAGAAATGCTAACAGTCAAATCTGATGATGTATCAGGAAGAACTAAAGTTTACGAGGCAATAATAAGAGGTGATGATGATTTTGAAGCTGGTATTCCAGAATCATTTAACGTATTAGTAAAAGAACTAAAATCTCTAGGTTTAAATGTAAATTTAGAAATTTCTGAATAAATATTGGAGTATAAAATGAATGAATTGATTAATCCCTTCGGTCAGTTAGATCAAAATCACTCTTTCGATAGAATTGGTATATCAATAGCCTCTGCGGATTCCATTCGAAGCTGGTCTTTTGGAGAGATTAAAAAACCTGAAACAATAAACTATAGAACGTTTAAACCTGAAAGAGATGGTCTTTTTTGTGCTAAAATTTTTGGTCCAGTTAGAGATTATGAGTGTCTTTGTGGAAAATATAAAAGAATGAAATATAGAGGCATCATTTGCGAAAAATGCGGTGTTGAAGTTACTCTTTCGAAGGTTAGACGTGAAAGAATGGGTCATATTGAATTAGCTTCACCAGTTGCTCACATTTGGTTTTTGAAATCTTTGCCTTCAAGAATTGGTCTTTTAACAGATATAATTTTAAAAGATTTAGAAAAAGTACTTTATTTTGAGAGTTTTATAGTTACTGAGCCAGGTCTTACATCCTTAAATAAAGGGCAAATTATTTCTGAGGAAGAATATGATAAATATTTAGATGAATTTGGAGATGAAAGTTTCGAGGTGTCTATTGGCGCGGAAGCAATAAAAAAATTATTGTCTGAAATTGATTTAAATCAAGAATTAATAAAAATTAAAGAGGACTTAGAGCAAACTACGTCTGAATTAAAAAGAAAAAAGCTAGTTAAAAGATTAAAATTAGTTGAATCTTTTTTGTCTTCAGGGTCAAAGCCTGAATGGATGATCTTAGATGTTGTTCCAGTTATACCACCTGAATTAAGACCCTTAGTGCCCCTTGATGGTGGAAGGTTTGCTACATCTGATTTAAATGATTTGTATAGAAGAGTAATTAATAGAAATAATAGATTAAAGAGACTTCTTGAACTAAGGGCGCCTGATATTATCGTTAGAAATGAAAAAAGGATGCTTCAAGAATCAGTTGATGCTTTGTTTGATAATGGTAGAAGAGGAAGGGTTATTACAGGAGTAAACAAACGTCCTTTAAAATCTCTTTCTGATATGCTTAAAGGAAAACAAGGTCGTTTTAGACAAAATCTATTAGGTAAGAGAGTAGATTATTCAGGAAGATCAGTAATAGTTGTAGGTCCAGAGTTAAAACTTCATCAATGTGGAATACCAAAAAAAATGGCTTTAGAACTGTTTAAACCATTCATATATTCAAAATTAGAATTGTACGGACTTGCAAACACAATTAAAGCAGCAAAAAGAATGGTTGAAAAGGAAAGGCCTGAAGTTTGGGATATACTTGAAGAAGTTATAAGAGAGCATCCAGTTTTGCTTAACAGAGCACCAACATTGCACCGTTTAGGAATACAAGCTTTTGAGCCAGTATTAATTGAAGGAAAAGCAATAAATTTGCATCCACTAGTTTGTACTGCATTTAATGCTGATTTTGATGGTGATCAAATGGCTGTTCATGTTCCATTGTCACTTGAAGCGCAGCTTGAAGCAAGAGTATTGATGATGTCAACAAATAATATTTTGTCTCCCTCTAGTGGAAAGCCCATAATTGTACCATCACAAGACATAATATTAGGTCTTTACTATTTATCTCTTGTTAAAGAAAACTCAAAAGGTGAGGGTATGATTTTTTCAGGTATTGAAGAAATTTTAATGGCTTTGGATCATGACATAGTTGATTTACAGGCAAGTGTAAAATTAAGGGTTCCTCTTAATAATGAGAATGATAGAAAAGAATATAAAATTATCGATACTACGCCTGGCCGAGCTAAGTTATCTAATGTTATACCAAAGCATACCTCTGTAGATTATGAAATAGTTAATAAACTTATGACTAAAAAAGAAGTTACTAATGTGATTGATTTTGTTTACAGGCATTGTGGGCAAAAAGAAACTGTAATTTTTTGCGATAAATTAATGGCTTTAGGGTTTAATCACGCGTGTATTTCAGGCATATCATTTGGAATAACAGATCTAGAAACACCAAAAGCTAAAGAAGATCTTGTCTCAAGTGCTGAAAAAAAAGTTAAAAATTTTGAGCAGCAATATCTAGACGGACTTATTACTCAAGGTGAAAAATATAATAAAGTAGTGGATGTTTGGTCAAAATGTTCTGATGATGTTGCTGATGAAATGATGAAAAATATATCTACTACTAAAGAAAACGAGCCAGTAAATTCAGTATGGATGATGGCTCATTCTGGAGCTAGAGGTTCAGCAGCTCAAATAAAACAATTAGCTGGGATGAGGGGTTTAATGGCAAAGCCGTCTGGAGAAATAATCGAAACACCTATTATTTCATCCTTTAAAGAAGGCCTTGATGTTTTAGAGTATTTTAATTCTACGCACGGTGCTAGAAAAGGGCTTGCAGACACTGCTCTTAAAACTGCTAATTCTGGATACTTGACTAGAAGATTAGTTGATGTTGCTCAAGATTGCATTGTTACAGAAAATGATTGTGGTACAAAAAATGGTTTTGATTGTAGGGCTATCATTGAAGGTGGTGAAATAATTGAATCTTTAGGCGATAGAATTCTTGGTAGGTCAGCTTTAGATGATATATTGTCAGCTGAAAAAGATGTTATAATTGTTAAGGCAGGTCAAATAATTGACGAAGTGGCGGTCGATTTAATTGAAAAATCTGGTGTAGACACGATTAAAATTAGATCAGCCTTAACATGTGAATCGAAGGTTGGTATTTGTGCAGCTTGTTATGGTAGAGACTTGGCGCGTGGTACATCTGTTAATATAGGTGAAGCTGTTGGTGTAGTCGCTGCTCAATCAATAGGCGAACCAGGAACTCAATTGACTATGAGAACATTTCATATTGGTGGTGCCGCACAAAGAGGTGCTGAACAATCAAATATTGAGGCACCATTTGATGGTAAACTCAAATTGGACAATGCTTCTCTTATACAAACTGAAGATGGAAGTGAAGTCGTAATGTCTAGATCTTCAGAGATGACTATCCTTGATAGCCAAGGTCGAGAGAAAGCTAGGTATAGACTTCAATATGGCGCTAAACTTTTAAAAAAAGAAGGTGAAAAAATAAAAGGGGGAGATTTACTTGCAGAGTGGGACCCATATACAATACCAATTATTTCTGAGAAAAAAGGTATTGCTAATTATGTTGATTTAATTGATGGCATTTCTATGAATGAGGTTTTTGATGATGTAACTGGTATTTCTAATAGACAAGTTGTTGATTGGAAACAGCAAAAAGATGGAAGTGACCTTAGGCCAAGAGTAACTATTAGGGATGAAAAAGGTGAGGTATTGACATTAAGTAATGGTCTAGAAGCTAGATATTTTATGTCTGTTAATGCAATATTACAAGTTGAAAATGGAGCTAAGGTCAAAGCAGGAACTGTTTTAGCGAGGATACCAAGAGAAAGTTCTAAAACTAGAGACATTACCGGTGGTCTTCCAAGAGTGGCAGAATTATTTGAGGCTAGAAAGCCAAAAGATTTTGCTGTTATAGCTGAAATTGACGGTGTTGTTGAATTTGGTGCAGATTACAAAACGAAAAGAAGAATTAGAATTGTACCTCAGTCTGAAGATATTGAGCCAGCTGAATATATGATACCTAAAGGCAAATTATTAGCTGTTCAAGAAGGTGACTTTATTAGAAAGGGAGATCTTATAATAGATGGCAGCCCTGTGCCTCATGATATTTTGAATATACTTGGCATCGAAGCTTTGGCAAACTATCTCGTGAAAGAAGTACAAGATGTTTATAGATTACAAGGTGTTAAAATTAATGATAAACATATAGAAGTTATTGTAAGACAAATGCTTCAAAAGATTGAAATAACAGATCACGGCGATACTACCTTTTTAAATGGAGAACATGTTCATCGTAGCGAATTTAAGCAAGTTAATGATAATGCAATAAAAGAAAACAAGAAACCGGCTAAAGGTAATCATATTCTTTTAGGAATCACAAAAGCAAGCTTACAAACAGATAGTTTTATCTCTGCGGCATCTTTTCAAGAAACAACTAGAGTTTTGACAGAAGCTGCAGTTTCTGGGAAAACAGACTTACTTACAGGGTTGAAGGAAAATGTAATTGTAGGGAGACTTGTTCCTGCTGGAACAGGTTCAGTAGTTAATAAATTTAAAAAAATTGCAAGTACAAGAGATAAAGAGTTATTAGAAGAAATTGATAAGCAGAAACAGATTGATCAGGAATTGATAGAATAATTAAAAAAAACTATTAATTTAACTTGACCTCTTTGATAGTAAAGTTTATCTTTCGCAACATTGATGTATTAGGTAGTGGGAAACCAGACACTAAAACATTTAATTTAAAAGGATATTTATGCCAACTATAAACCAATTGATCAGAAATGGTAGAAAAAAACCATTGAAAAAAACAAAAGTTCCTGCAATGGAATCATGTCCTCAAAAAAGAGGGGTTTGCACAAGAGTTTATACTACTACACCCAAAAAACCTAATTCTGCACTTCGTAAGGTTGCAAGAATTAGACTAACAAATGGTTTTGAGGTTACATCATACATACCAGGTGAAGGGCATAATCTTCAAGAGCATTCTGTTGTGATGATAAGAGGTGGACGCGTTAAAGACCTGCCTGGTGTTCGTTACCATATAATTAGAGGAACCTTAGACACTCAAGGCGTAAATGACAGGAAGCAAAGAAGATCAAAATACGGCGCTAAGAGGCCAAAGTAGATTTAATTATGTCAAGAAGAAGAAAAGCAACAAAAAGATCAATTATGCCAGATCCTAAATTTAAGGATCTCATAATATCAAAGTTTACATCTTGTATAATGTATGATGGTAAAAAGTCTACAGCTGAAAAAATAGTCTATGGTGCCTTAGATTTTATCAAAAATAAAACTAAGTCTGATCCACTGGCTCTGTTTCATGAAGCGCTCAATAACGTTAGGCCTCAGATTGAAGTGCGATCTAGAAGAGTTGGAGGCGCTACATATCAAGTTCCAGTTGAAGTAAGATCAGACAGATCCCAAGCTTTAGCCATAAGGTGGATTATAAATAGTAGTCGTTCAAGATCTGAAAAATCTATGGTAGACAGGTTAGGTGCAGAGTTAATTGACGCTTCTTCAAATAAAGGCAACTCTGTTAAAAAAAGAGAAGATACACATAAAATGGCAGATGCGAACAAAGCATTTGCTCATTACAGATGGTAAGGTTGAATAAAAATGTCTAGAAAATTTAAACTACAACGATATAGAAATTTTGGAATTATGGCTCATATCGACGCCGGAAAGACTACTACTACAGAAAGAATATTATATTATACAGGAAAAAACCATAAAATTGGTGAAGTTCATGATGGTAATGCAACAATGGACTGGATGGAACAAGAGCAAGAAAGAGGTATTACTATTACTTCAGCTGCTACAACTTGTTTTTGGTTTAGAACTGAAGATGGTAAATCTTTTGAAAAGAAGTTTGGTAATACGGAAGATGAAGCAAAATTTAGATTCAATATAATAGACACTCCGGGCCATGTTGACTTTACAATAGAAGTTGAAAGATCTTTAGCTGTATTAGATGGTGCAATATGTGTATTGGACGCTAATGCTGGTATAGAACCACAAACAGAAACTGTTTGGAGGCAGGCTGACAGATATAAAGTTCCTAGGATTGTTTTTGTTAATAAAATGGATAAAATTGGGGCTGATTTTTTTAATTGTGTTAAAATGGTAAAAGATAGAACAGGCGCTTCTCCTATACCAATCAATTTACCAATTGGATCGGAAAACGAATTTGAAGGTCTCATTGATCTTGTAACTATGAAAGAATGGATTTGGGACTCTGATGATTTAGGTGCATCTTGGAAATTGGTTGACATTAGAGATGGATTGAAAAACAAAGCCAATGAAATGCGTTCTGAGTTAGTTGAATTAGCAGTAGAACAAGATGATGCATGGATGGAAAAGTATTTAGATGGTGAAGAACCCGACGCTGACTCTTTAAGAGAGTTAATCAGAAAAGGTACCTTAAATATGTCCTTTGTGCCTGTTTTATGTGGATCAGCTTTTAAAAATAAAGGTGTTCAAACTATGCTCAATAGTGTTATTGATTTTCTTCCTGGTCCACTTGATGTGCCTGCATACACAGGTTTTGCTCCAAATGACCCAGATGAAAAAAGAAATATTGAGAGAAAAGCTGATGATAATGACCCTTTTTCAGGATTAGCTTTCAAAATAATGAATGATCCTTTCGTTGGTTCTCTTACTTTTATGAGAATTTACTCTGGATCTATAAAAAAAGGTGATAGCCTCCTTAATTCTACCAAAGGTAAAAAAGAAAGAGTTGGTAGAATGATGATGATGCATTCTAATAATAGAGAAGAGATTGATGAGGCTTTTGCTGGCGATATTGTCGCTTTGGCAGGAATGAAGGATACGACAACTGGAGATACTATTTGTGATAGTGACAAACCAGTAGTTCTTGAAACCATGACATTTCCTGATCCAGTAATTGAAATTGCTGTGGAACCAAAATCCAAAAATGATCAAGAAAAAATGTCTGTCGGATTACAACGTCTTGCAGCAGAAGATCCTTCTTTTCAAGTTTCAACAGATTTAGAATCAGGTCAAACAATTATGAAAGGTATGGGCGAGTTGCACTTGGATATCTTGATAGATAGATTAAAAAGAGAATTTAAAGTTGAAGCTAACATTGGTGCTCCTCAAGTGGCGTATCGAGAAACGATTACCAAAGAGGTTGAAGTTGATTACACCCATAAAAAACAGTCCGGTGGAGCTGGACAATTTGCAAGGATAAAATTAATATTTTCTCCTAACGATGTTGATGATTATGAATTTGTAAACTCTATACGAGGTGGATCCGTGCCAACTGAATACATACCTGGAGTTGAGAAAGGGTTAACTCTTGCTAAGGAATCTGGAGTAGTTGCTGGCTTTCCATGTATTAATTTTAAGGTTAATCTTATTGATGGTGCAAGCCATGATGTTGATTCATCAGTGATGGCATTTGAAATTGCTTCTAGGGCAGCATTTAGAGAAGGTATGGCTAAGGCAAACCCAGCTCTTCTTGAGCCAATTATGAAAGTTGAGGTTGTAACTCCAGAGGATTATATGGGGGATATTATAGGAGATTTAAATAGTCGCAGAGGGCAAGTTGGTGGTATGGATAGTAGAGGAAATGCAAGAGTTATTGATGCAATGGTCCCGTTAGCAAATATGTTTGGTTATGTTAACAATTTAAGATCCATGAGCCAGGGTAGAGCACAATTTACTATGCAATTTGATCATTATGAACAAGTGCCCCAGGCGGTAGCAGATGAAGTAAAAGCGAAATTAGCATAACAAACAAATGAGAGGTTTTTAAAATGTCTAAAGAGAAATTTGATCGTAGCAAACCACATGTTAACATTGGTACAATTGGCCACGTTGACCATGGTAAAACTACATTAACAGCTGCTATTACAAAAGTGATGGCTGACGCAGGAAGAGCTGATTTTTCAGCTTATGATCAGATTGACAAAGCTCCTGAAGAAAGAGAAAGGGGTATTACGATATCTACTGCACACGTTGAATACGAAACTGAAAATAGGCACTATGCTCACGTAGATTGTCCTGGTCATGCCGATTATGTTAAAAACATGATTACTGGAGCGGCTCAGATGGATGGTGCTATTTTAGTAGTGAATGCTGCTGATGGTCCTATGCCACAGACAAGAGAACATATATTATTAGCTCGACAAGTTGGTGTTCCTGCTTTGGTCGTTTATTTAAATAAAGTTGATCAAGTTGATGATGCAGAGCTTTTAGAATTAGTTGAATTAGAAATTAGAGAGTTATTGTCAAGTTATGAATTTCCAGGTGACGATATACCAATTGTAAAAGGTAGTGCTTTAGCTGCTCTTGAGGGAAGAGATGAAGAGATAGGAGTTAATTCTATAAACTCTTTGATGGAACAGGTAGATAAATATATACCTCAGCCAGAGAGACCGAAAGACCAGCCTTTTCTAATGCCAATAGAAGATGTGTTTTCAATTTCTGGTAGAGGAACGGTTGTAACTGGCCGTATCGAAAGAGGCGTTGTTAAAGTTGGAGAAGAAATAGAAATTGTTGGGTTAAAAGATACAACAAAAACCACCTGTACTGGTGTTGAGATGTTCAGAAAACTACTGGACCAAGGTGAAGCTGGAGATAATGTTGGAGTTCTTTTAAGAGGAACAAAAAGAGAAGAAGTCGAAAGAGGACAAGTTTTATCTGCCCCAGGTTCTATCAAGCCGTTCAAAAAGTTTAAAGCTGAAGCTTATGTATTAACCAAAGAAGAAGGTGGAAGACACACACCTTTTTTTAGTAATTATAGACCACAGTTTTACTTTAGAACTACAGATGTTACAGGGTCAGTAGAGTTGCCATCAGGGACAGAAATGGTAATGCCAGGCGATAACATAGCAATGACTGTTGAATTAATACAACCAATAGCCATGGATGAAGGGCTAAGATTTGCAATAAGAGAAGGTGGCAGAACTGTAGGCGCAGGAGTTGTATCCAGTATTGAAGCGTAATTATTTAGGACTATTATAATGGAAAATCAAAATATTAGAATTAGGCTTAAGGCTTTTGATCACAGAATACTTGATCATTCTACATCTGAAATAGTTAATACTGCTAGAAGGACTGGGGCTCAAGTAAAAGGTCCTATACCTTTGCCTGTTTCATTAAAAAGATTTACTGTATTAAAGAGTCCTCATGTTGATAAAAAAAGTAGAGAGCAGTTTGAAATTAGAACCCATAAAAGGTTATTAGACATAATTGAACCTACTCCACAAACAGTTGATGCTTTAATGAAGTTAGATCTTGCATCTGGTGTTGATGTTGAAATAAAGATTTAAGAGTTAATTATGCGTAGTGGATTAATTTTAAAAAAAATTGGTATGACTAGGATTTTTGATGATACAGGAAATGCTTTTCCAGTAACAGTTTTAAAACTAGAAGAAAATCAAGTTGTAAAAGTTCTAAATCAAGAAAGAAACGGCTATTTTGCACTTCAAGTTGGAACAGGGAAAGTTAAAACAAAAAACATAAGTAAAGCTATTAGGGGGCACTTTGCAAAATCAAATGTTGAACCAAAAAGAATTTTGAGAGAATTTCGTGTAGATGAAGAAATGTTAGTTGAAGAAGGCAAAACATTTTCAATAAATCATTTTAATGTAGGCCAAAAAATTGATGTGTCTGGAGTTTCACATGGCAAAGGTTTTTCTGGTGGCATGAAAAGACATAACTTTGCTGGCTTAGAAGCAACACATGGCGTATCTATTAGTCATAGATCACATGGATCTACTGGAAATAGCCAAGACCCTGGCAGAGTATGGAAGGGAAAAAAGATGGCTGGCCAATATGGAAATGTTAATAAAACTGTCCAGAATCTTACTATAGTTGGGATTAATGATGTTGATGAGTTACTTTATGTAAAAGGTTCAGTTCCAGGTCCAAAAAATAGTTATTTAACGGTTAAAGATGCTGTTAAATCTCTTTTACCTGCAAATACTTTAAAACCTGCTGGTCTTAAAGATAAAAATAAGCTTGATAACGATCAATCTGATAAAAAGATAACAACCCAAAATAATCAAATTAAAACTGAAACTGAAATTTTAAAAACTGATGATAACAATTCAAAAAGTCCAAAAGAAAATATTGCTTCTGTTGATGAATCCTCTAATTCAGATACAAAAGATAAAGATGAAATAACTCAAAAAGAGGTTTAAAAATTGAAAGTTAAGACTTTAAATAAAACTAAGTCAAACAACGCTGAAGTTGTTGTTAAAGATGAAATTTTTGGTATTAATCCCGATGAAAATGTCATTTTAAGAGTTTTAAATTGGCAACTTGCTAAAAAACAACAAGGAAGTCATAAAGTTAAATCCAGAAGTGAAGTTAAGTCTACAACAGCAAAAATGTATAGACAAAAAGGAGGAGGAAGAGCTCGTCATGGTGCAGCATCAGTTGTTCAATTTCGTGGTGGTGGGGTTGTACATGGCCCTGTTTCTAGATCTCATTCACATAAGCTTCCAAAAAAAATTAGAGTTTTAGGACTAAAATCAGCTTTATCTCAGAAAGCAGAAAATAATAATATTATGATTTTTAATATTGAAAAAATTTCAAAAAAAACTTCTGAAATCGTTAAAATTTTCTCTAAAGAAGGTTTAAAAAAAGTTTTATTAGTTTTTGGTAAAGATGATAAAAAAGATGACTTAAACTTAGCTTTTAGAAATGTACCTTTAGCAGATACAATAAATCAGATTGGTTTAAACGTATACGATGTTATGAAAAAGGATCATATTCTTTTTACAGAGGAAGGTTTAAAAGAATTTCAAGATAGGTTGTCTAAATGATCAAATATAAAAATAGATTTAAGGAAGTTGATTTAAATAAATCATACAAGATTATTATCAAACCTGTAGTGACAGAAAAAGCTACTAAACTATCTGAATTTAATAAAGTTGTGTTCGAGGTGGCTTCAAAAAGTAATAAAAGTGAGATTAGAGGTGCGGTCGAAAAACTTTTTTCAGTAAAAGTAAAGGCTGTAAATATTATTAATATAAAAGGTAAAGTGAAGAGATTTAAGGGTATTCTTGGTAAAAGAAATGACGTTAAAAAAGCTATTATAACATTAGAAGAAGGAAATACAATTGATATTTCTGCAGGAGTTTAATTTATGGCTTTAAAACAATATAATCCGATAACACCTGGCCAAAGAGGTCTTGTATTAATTGACAGATCCGAACTTTTTAAAGGAAAGCCAATTAAAAAGTTAACGAAAGGTCTTTCAAAATCAGGAGGTAGAAACAATACAGGTAGAATTACTTCTTGGCAAAAAGGAGGCGGGCACAAAAAAAAATATAGAATAATAGACTTTAAAAGAACAAAATTTGACATTGAGGCTACTGTTGAAAGAATTGAGTATGATCCTAACAGGTCAGCATTTATAGCACTAATTAAATATAATGATGGTGTGTTAAGTTATATATTAGCTCCTCAAAAGCTGTTAGTTGGCAATAAAGTAATTTCTTCAACAAAGGCGGATATTAAACCAGGTAACTCAATGCCATTAAATGCTGTGCCAGTCGGAACAATTATACATAATGTTGAGTTAAAACCCGGTAAGGGTGGACAACTCGCAAGGTCTGCTGGATCATATGCACAAGTTATCGGAAAAGATTTATCATATTCTATCTTGAGACTTACTTCTGGAGAAGTCAGATTAGTCCTTTCTTCTTGTATGTGTTCTATTGGGGCCGTCTCAAATCAGGATAATCAAAATCAAAATTTTGGTAAAGCCGGAAGAAAAAGATGGATGGGTAAAAGACCTTCTGTGAGAGGCGTAGCTATGAATCCTATTGATCACCCTCATGGTGGTGGAGAAGGTAGAACTTCTGGAGGTAGACATCCTGTTACACCTTGGGGTAAACCAACAAAAGGTAAAAGAACTAGAAGCAATAAAAAAACTGATAGATTAATAATTAGAAGAAGGAATAAATAAAGTTATGACTAGGTCTGTATGGAAAGGTCCTTTCGTAGACGGGTATTTGATTAAAAAAGCTGATGTAGTTAGAGAATCAGGTAGAAACGATGTGATAAAAACTTGGTCAAGGCGTTCTACTATAATGCCTCAATTCGTAGGCTTGACATTTGGTGTACATAATGGAAAAAAGTTTATACCAGTAACAGTAACTGAGGCGATGGTTGGACACAAATTTGGTGAATTTTCTCCTACAAGAACATTTTATGGTCATGCAGCTGATAAAAAAGTTAAGGGCAAATAAATGAGTATTAAATCAAATGTTCGTAGAGAAAAAGACAATGAAGCTAAAGTTGTTTTAAAGAACTTGAGGATTAGTCCTCAGAAACTGAATTTAGTCTTAGGTATGATTAGAAGACAAAAAGCAGACGTAGCGATTTCTAAGCTTCAATTTTCAAAGAAAAGAATTTCTAAGGAAGTAGAAAAGGCTTTAAAATCAGTAGTTTCAAATGCCGAAAATAATCATTCATTGGATATAGATAAATTATATGTAAAAGAAGCTTTTGTTGGAAAAGGTATTGTTATGAAAAGATTTCATGCAAGGGCTAGAGGAAGAGGAGCGAGAATTTTAAAACCTTTTTCAAATTTGACAATCATAGTTTCTGAAGAGATGGAGGATAAAAATGGGTCAAAAGACTAAACCTTTAGGTTTCAGATTAGGTGTAAACAGAACATGGGACTCGCGTTGGTTTGGTACTAAACTTTATGCTGAGCAGTTGCATCAAGACTTAAAGTTAAGAAAATATCTTTTTGATAAATTAAAAGCAGCTGCAGTTAGCAAAGTTATTATAGAAAGGCCTGCTGGTAAAACAAGAGTATCAATATATGCAGGTAGACCTGGTCTGGTGATTGGAAAAAAAGGTCAAGATATTGAGACATTAAGAAAAAATTTAGAAAAGCAAATTGGTAATGATGTAAATCTTAATATTATTGAAGTTAGGAAGCCTGAGTTAGATGCAAAATTAGTTGCTGAAACTATTGCGCAACAATTAGAAAGAAGAGTTGCTTTTAGAAGAGCTATGAAACGTGCAGTCCAGGCTGCATTAAGGCTAGGTGCAAAAGGAGTTAGAATAAATTGTGCAGGTCGTTTAGGTGGTGCTGAAATAGCTAGAACTGAATGGTATAGAGAAGGAAGAGTGCCTTTGCACACTTTAAGAGCTGATGTTGATTATGGCGAAGCTACAGCCTTTACTACCTATGGTGCTACAGGAGTTAAAGTTTGGATATTTAAAGGTGAAATTATGGAACATGATCCTATGGCTCAAGATAAACTTTTAAATAATAAGCCACAAAACTAGATTTAAAAGAGAAGATTATGTTACAACCAAAAAGAACTAAATTTCGAAAAGCTCACAAAGGCAGAATACATGGTATGGCTAAAGGTGGTATTTCTTTGAATTTTGGGTCTTATGGTTTGAAAGCCACTAGACCTGAAAGAGTAACTGCAAGACAAATTGAATCAGCTAGACGAGCTATAACTAGACATCTAAAAAGAACGGGGAGATTGTGGATTAGGATTTTCCCAGATGTACCGGTTTCAAAAAAGCCAGCTGAAGTAAGAATGGGTAAGGGTAAAGGTACTCCTGAATTTTGGGTTTGTAGGGTTAAGCCAGGTAAAATTATGTTTGAATTAGATGGAGTTTCTGAAGAATCTGCAAAAGAAGCTTTTTCTCTTGCGGCTGCTAAATTACCTCTTGAAACAAAATTTGTAAGAAAAATAATATAAGGTTCCGTTATGACTAAATATAAATCAAAAGATCTTTTAACTAAAACTAAAGATGAATTAAATGATAGGATACAGTTTTTGAGAAAAGAACAATTTAACTTAAGGTTTCAATTGGTAAATGGACAGATTGAAAACCCACTGAGGTTTAAATTAATTAGGAGAGAAATAGCTGCTATCAAAACTATTATAAATAATAATTTAATGAAGGTTAAATAATGCCAAAAAGAATTTTAACAGGAAAAGTTATAAGTAATAAATCTGATAAGACAGTTACAGTATTAGTAGAGAGAAGGATCATGCATCCTATTTATAAAAAGTTTGTAACAAAGTCAAAAAAAATTCATGCTCATGATAAAGATAATAAATTTCAACCTGGAGATTCTGTTGAAATTATTGAAACAAAACCTTTCTCAAAAACTAAAAAATTTGAAGTGATTTACTAATTTGGAGTATTAAATGATTCAAATGCAAACAAAATTAGATGTTGCTGACAATTCTGGAGCTAGATTGTTACAGTGCATTAAAGTACTAGGCGGGAGTAAGCGTAAGACAGCTTCTGTTGGAGATGTTATTGTAGTTTCAATAAAAGAAGCCATTCCTAGAGGAAGAGTAAAAAAAGGTGATGTGCACAGGGCAGTAATTGTTAGAACTGCTAAAGAAGTTAAAAGAAATGATGGAACCTGTATTAGATTTGATAAAAATGCAGCTGTGTTAGTAAATAAAAGTAATGAGCCAATTGGGACTAGAATATTTGGACCTGTTACTAGAGAACTTAGAGGAAAAAAATTTATGAAGATTGTATCATTAGCCCCGGAAGTTTTATGATGAAAAAGTTTAAATTAAAAAAAGGCGATAATGTTACTGTTATATCTGGAAAAGATAAAGGTAAATCTGGCGAAATAATTGAAGTTTTAAAAAGTATTGACAAAGTTAAAGTGCGTGGTGTGAATATTGTAAAAAAACATAGAAAGCCAACACAAGAGAGTCCTGGAAAAATAGATGAGATTGAGTTACCTATTCATATATCAAATGTTGCATTTCTTGATCCAAAAACATCTAAAGCTACCAGAATTAAATATGAGATTAATAAAAAAGAAAAAATCAGACTGACAGTGTCATCTGGATTGAAAGTTTGATTTAGGAGTGTCTATGACTGAAAGATTACACCAAAATTATAAAAATGAAGTTGTTACTCTGTTACAACAAAAATTTAATTATAAAAATATAATGGAGGTTCCAAAAATTGATAAAGTTGTCATTAATATGGGTGTTGGAGAAGCAGTAAAAGATACAAAGAAAATTGAAATTGCTCAAAAAGAATTGTCCCTAATAACAGGCCAATTTCCTGTAGTCACTAAAGCAAAAAAAGCTAATGCAAGTTTTAAACTTAGGGAAGGGATGGCAGTTGGTCTCAAAGTTACTTTAAGAAAAAGTAAAATGTATGAATTTATAGACAGATTAGTTAACATTGCATTGCCAAGAGTTCGAGATTTTAGAGGTATTAGTAATAGAAGTTTTGATGGTAAAGGCAATTACACTTTAGGTTTGAAAGAACAGTTTATTTTTCCTGAAATTGAATTTGATACAGTCGATACACCTAGAGGAATGGATATAACAATTGTTACTACAGCGAAAACAGACGAAGAAGCAAAAGAGTTGTTAAAAAATTTTAACTTCCCTTTTGTTAAGTAATATAGGGAGAGAATTTATGGCTAAATTGAGTGCGATACAAAAAAATCTTAGAAGATATAAAATTGTAAATAAGTATAGTTCAAAAAGAGCTAAACTAAAGAAGATTTGTTGTGATAAAACTATATCTATTGAAGAAAGGTTTAATGCCCAATTAAAATTGTCAGAATGCCCACGTAATGGTGCAAAAACAAGGCTTAGAAATAGATGTGAGATTACAGGAAGACCAAGGGGTTTTTACAGAAAGTTTAAGATGTCTAGAATAGCTTTAAGAGAACATGCTTTAGCTGGTCTTATACCAGGTATGGTTAAATCAAGTTGGTAAGAGGTGAATTAAAATGTCAATGAGTGATACGCTAGGTGATATGTTAACTAGGATAAGGAATGGGCAAACAACAAACAAAAAAGTTGTTGATGCTCCAGCTTCTAGGTTTAGAAAAAATGTTTTAGAAGTTTTGAAAAGAGAAGGATTCATCAGAAACTTTGAAGTAAAAGAAACGAAGCCAGGCATCAATTTTTTTGAAATTGAACTTAAATATTATAATGGAAAACCAGTCATAACTGAGATTAAAAGAATATCAAAACCAGGAAGAAGAGTATATTCAAGTATAAAAAACTTACAAAAAACTTATAACGGTCTAGGTATTTCAATTCTGTCAACTCCTAGAGGAGTGATGAGTGATAACGAAGCTAGAGAAGCCAATGTTGGTGGAGAAGTCTTATGTACTATATATTAGGGGTTATTTATGTCTAGAATTGGTCAAAGTCCTGTTTATTTTCAGGAAAATGTTGAAGTTAATTTTGAAAATAAATTACTTAGACTTAAAGGTCCAAAAGGATTGTTAGAAATGGAGGTTTCTAATTCAGTTGATGTGAAAATTAATGATAAAAATATATTAGTTGAAAATAAAGATAATTCTTTAAAAGGAAAAGCTAATTGGGGTACAACAAGAGCATTAATTAATAATATGGTGATTGGTGTAACAACTGGGTTCACTAAGAATTTAGAAATTGTTGGGGTTGGATATAGAGGAGCTGTTTCTGGGAAAAAATTAACATTAAATCTTGGTTTAAGCCACTCAGTTGATATAGAAATTCCAGATGATATAGAAGTTAAGATGGATGGTAACACAAAGCTAGCTATAAGCAGTGCTAATAAACAGAAACTTGGTCAATTTTGCTCTGTTATAAGATCAAAAAGACCACCAGAGCCCTTTAAAGGTAAAGGGATTAGATATGTGGATGAGTACATTATTAGAAAAGAAGGTAAGAAAAAATAGGGAAAAAATGAACACAAAAAAAAATCTTTTTGATAAAAGAAAATTAAGAAATAGATTATCAATAAAAAAAAATATTGGAAATAAACTAAGACTTTCAGTTTTTAGATCAAATAAACATATTTACTGTCAAATAATTGATGATGTTAAACAAATTACTCTATGTTCCTCTTCTACTTTAGATCCTTCAGTTAGAAAAGATCTAAAAAGCTCAAGTACAATTGATGCAGCCGAAAAAGTTGGAAAAGATATAGCGATAAAGGCAAAAAAAATTGGTTTTGAAACCGTAGTTTTTGATAGAGGAGGTTATATTTACCACGGAAGAGTAAAGTCATTAGCCGAGGGAGCTAGATCTAACGGATTAAAATTTTAAGGATAACTTATGAATCAGATTGATATAAAAAAAAATAATAAAGATGAAATTGAACTAACTGATAAGTTAGTTGGTATAAATAGAGTTGCTAAAGTTGTCAAAGGAGGAAGAAGATTTGGGTTTGCGGCTCTTGTAGTTGTTGGTGACATGAGAGGTAGAGTTGGGTTTGGAACTGGAAAAGCTAAGGAGGTTCCAGAGGCGATCAAAAAAGCTACTGATGATGCAAAGAAGAAAATGATAAGAGTTCCTCTGAAAGAAGGAAGGACACTTCATCATGATATGAAAGGCCATTATGGTGCAGGAAGAGTTGTTTTAAGATCTGCTCCACCTGGTACAGGCATAATTGCTGGAGGTCCGATGAGGGCAGTTTTTGAAACTCTTGGTGTACAAGATGTTGTTGCTAAATCTGTCGGAACTTCTAATCCCCATAATATGATTAAGGCTACTTTTGAAGCTTTTTCTTTTATGAATTCACCAAGAAGTATTGCTTCTAAGAGAGGTAAAAAAGTATCAGATATTTTTGGTAATAAAGATAATAATAAATTAAATTAATGATGAATGATATGAATAAAAAAAATATTAAAATTATGCTTGTTAAAAGTGGTATTGGGAGAAAGTCTGATCAAAAAAAAACATTGATCGGATTAGGTTTAAGTCGTGTCGGTAAAATAAGAGAACTTGAGGATACACCATCAGTTCGTGGCATGGTTAATAAAGTTAGTCACTTAGTTAAAATAATTTAAGAGTTATCGGAGTAAATAATGCAATTAAATCAACTTAAATCTGATAATAAAAAAAGTAAAAAAAGAATTGGTAGAGGGATTGGTTCAGGTACTGGCAAAACCTCAGGTAAAGGTCATAAGGGACAAAAAGCAAGATCTGGTGTTTCTATAAAAGGCTTTGAAGGTGGTCAGATGCCTATACATAGAAGATTGCCAAAAAGAGGCTTTAAAAATTTGTTTAGAAAAGAGTATGTTCCAATTAATCTAGGTATAATTCAAAAGTTGATTAATGAAAAGAAAATATCTCCTGATAAACCATTAGATATAGAAACTTTATTAAAAGTAGGTCTATTAAAAAAAAATGACAACATAAAAATCTTAGCTAAAGGTGAATTTAAAAGTAAGCTAAAATTTATAGGCTTTAATTTTTCAAAAAATGCTCAAACCATCGTCGAAAAAAATGGTGGTACTTTTGAAAATTTAAATAATAAGTAAATTATTATGGCTGATCAAAATATATTTGGTACATTTGGAAAAGCAAAAGAGCTTCGTCAAAGAATATTATTTACATTAGGGGCTTTAATTATTTATAGGCTTGGAACATATATACCTGTTCCTGGCATAAACCCTACCGTACTAAACGAAATTGTTAATCAAACAAGTGGTGGCGTATTAGGAATGTTTAATATGTTTTCGGGCGGTGCACTTGGAAGAATGACAATTTTCGCTTTAACAATAATTCCATATATATCGGCTTCCATTATAATGCAATTAATGAGTTCATTATCTCCTCAAATAGCTCAATTAAAAAAAGAGGGAGAAACAGGTCGCCAGGTTATAAACCAATATACGAGATATTTGACAGTCTTATTGGCTACAGTTCAAGCTTGGGGATTTGCTGTTGCATTAGAAAGCACTTCTGGAGCAAGTGGTTCTTTGGTGTTAAATGCAGGGATTTATTTTAAAATTACTACCGTTGTAACTCTAGTTGGTGGTGTTATGTTTTTGTTATGGCTTGGAGAGCAAATTACAGAAAGAGGATTAGGTAATGGTGTTTCGTTAATAATTTTTTCAGGGATTGTCGCAGAACTACCGAGAGCCCTGGCACAAATATTAGAACAAGGAAGAACTGGAGCTATATCTCCAATATTAATTATAATTATTTTTCTTTTAGCAATTGCAGTAATAGCTTTTATTGTTTTTATTGAAAGATCTCAAAGAAAAATAATTGTACAGTATCCAAAAAGACAAGTAGGAAATAAAATATTTTCAGGAGATTCTTCTCATCTCCCTCTTAAGATTAATGTTCCTGGTGTTATACCACCAATTTTTGCTTCTGCACTTCTTTTACTACCTACATCTGTGAGTTCTTTTGCAGGAATTGGATCAGAAAGCCCTGAGTGGTTGATAACTGTAAATTCTTTATTAGGAAGAGGTCAGCCTATATATCTTGCTATATATATAGGATTGATTGTATTTTTTGCTTTTTTTTACACTGCAATAGTATTTAATCCAGACGAAACTGCAGATAATTTAAAAAGAAATGGTGGATTTGTTCCCGGTATAAGACCTGGTCCACCAACTGCAGACCATTTAGACTTTGTTTTGACAAGATTGACTGCTATAGGCGCATTATATCTTTCTGCGGTTTGTATATTACCTGAAATTTTAATATCAAAATATTCAATACCTTTTTATTTTGGAGGAACTAGTCTTTTGATTGTTGTAACAGTAGCTATTGATACTGTTACTCAAGCTCAATCTCATATGCTAGCTCATCAGTACTCAGGTTTGATTAAGAAAAGAAGATTAGGAGGATATTCAAGATGAATATTATTTTATTTGGTGCTCCTGGGGCAGGAAAAGGAACACAAGCAAATTTTTTAATTAACGAATTTGATCTAATACAAATATCAACTGGAGATATGCTTAGAGAAGCAGTTAAACTTAAAACAGAATTAGGAAAGCAAGTTGAAACAATCATGGCTAATGGAGATTTGGTACCTGATAAAATTATTTTTTCTCTTATTAGTGATAGATTAAATAAAGAAGATATAAAAAAAGGCTTTATTTTTGACGGATTTCCAAGAAACTTGAAGCAAGCTCAAAAATTAGATGAAATCATCAATGATATGAATATTAAATTAGACTTTGTGTTTCATATAGATGTTGATGAAGAAATATTGACAAGTAGAATCGAAAATAGAGCTAAGCAGGAAAAAATAACTAGAAAAGATGATACTTCGTCTATTTTGATTGAAAGACTAAAAGTCTTTAATAGAGAAACTAAACCTGTTTTAGAATACTATTCCA
Source organism: uncultured SAR116 cluster alpha proteobacterium (assembly GCA_902590245.1). GTDB lineage: Bacteria > Pseudomonadota > Alphaproteobacteria > Puniceispirillales > Marisalimonadaceae > TMED54. The sequence goes on from CACIWG010000002.1 coordinate 26,728, forward strand.
ATAAAAAAATTTTAAATGTTATAGATGGGATGGGAACAATCGAAGAAGTTTCATTAAACATTTCTATGATAATTAAGAAAGACTTTAAGGTTGACTAGATGATGTTAAAGTTTATAATTCGCAAATCCCTATATTTTTATGGAGAGATCTAATGGCAAGAATAGCTGGTATTAATGTTCCAACCAATAAGAGAGTTGAAATTGCTCTAACATATATTCACGGAATTGGCTTAAGTTCTAGTAAGAAAATATGTGAGTTAGCTAATATTAAAGATCAAACAAGAGTTAATAACTTGACTGAAAATGAATTGTCAAAAATCAGAGATATAATTGACAAAGATTTTTTAGTTGAAGGTGATTTAAGAAGAAAAAAATCACTTGATATAAAAAGGTATCTTGATTTGGGGTGTTTAAGAGGTTTAAGACATAGAAAAAATTTACCGGTTAGAGGTCAAAGAACACATACGAATGCAAGAACAAGAAAAGGTCCAGCAAAAGCAATTGCTGGTAAAAAGAAATAATTAGAGGAAAATAATGGTAAAAGAACCGTCGCAAAGTAAAGTTAAGAAAAAAGTAAAGAAAAATATTTCAAATGCAATTGCTCATGTAAATTCTTCATTTAATAACACATTAGTAACTATTACTGATTATCAAGGTAATACAATAGCTTGGTCTTCTTCTGGAAGTATGGGGTTTAAAGGATCGCGTAAATCAACCCCTTATGCAGCTCAATTAGCAGCAGAGGATGCTGGGAAAAAAGCATCTGAGCACGGTGTTAAGGTTGTAGACATAGAAGTTCAAGGCCCCGGATCTGGAAGAGAGTCTGCACTTCGAGCTCTTCAGATTGTAGGTTTTCAGGTGAATTCTATAAGAGATGTTACCCCAATACCTCACAATGGATGCAGACCAAAAAAAAGACGAAGAGTATAGATAATACAATATAAATTAAACTTAAATTATTTATGGATAGAAAATGATTGAAAAAAATTGGAAAGAATTAATAAAGCCAGCTAAATTAACTGTAAAACATATTGATGATAAAAAATCAAATGCAACTATTATAGCTGAGCCTATTGAAAGAGGCTTTGGTGTTACAATTGGAAATGCTCTTAGAAGAATATTACTATCTTCATTACAAGGATCTGCTATAACTTCTATTCAGGTTCAAGGCGCTCTTCATGAATTCTCATCTTTGCCTGGAGTTAGAGAAGATTTAACTGACATGATTCTTAATATTAAAGGAATTAAAGTTAAGATGGAAGAAGAAGGACCTAAAAAAATATATTTAAATATTGAAGGACCCTTAACCGTTACAGCTAGTCATATTGAAGAAACATCAAATATAACTATAATGAACCCTGATCATGAAATATGTACTTTAGAAGAGGGTAACAAATTATCAATTGAATTTACTGTTGAAAATGGAAAAGGTTATGTTTCTGCTGGTGTGAACTTTATTGAAGATAAACCAATTGGATTAATACCAATCGATGCAATATTTAGCCCTATTGTAAAAGTTTCGTATGATGTTGATAATGCTAGAGTTGGTCAACAAACAGATTTTGACAAATTACTAATTAATGTTGAAACAGATGGATCAGTTTCACCTGAAGATGCAGTTGCTTTTGCAGCTAGAATTATGCAAGACCAAATGCAGAATTTTATTAATTTTGAAGAACCAGAGGAAGAAGATGTAGCTCCAGAAGTTGATGATTTACCATTCAACAGAAATTTGTTGAGAAAAGTAGACGAACTTGAATTATCAGTTAGATCTGCAAATTGTTTAAAAAACGATAATATAGTATACATTGGTGACTTAGTTTTAAGAACAGAGCCAGAAATGTTAAGGACACCTAATTTTGGAAGAAAAAGTTTAAATGAGATACGAGAAGTTTTAAAAGTAATGGATCTTGAGTTAGGTATGATTATAGAAAATTGGCCGCCAGAAAATATTGAAGATCTTGCTAAAAAAATTGAGGATCCATTTAATTAAAGGTAAATCTTATGAAGCATAGAATAAAAGGAAAAAAACTTAATAGAACTTCTTCTCATAGAAAATCATTATTAAAAAATATGTCACAAGCTTTAATAAAGCATGAACAAATTATTACAACTTTAGTAAAAGCAAAAACACTTAAGCCCTACTTTGATAAATTAATTACAATTGGTAAAAAGGGGAATCTTTCTGCAAGAAGGCAAGCTATTAGTAAGATAGGAGATACAATCCTTGTAGAAAAACTTTTTAGTACATTGGCAAAAAGATATGAAACAAGAAACGGTGGTTATTCGCGTGTTCTAAAAGCTGGATTTAGATATGGCGATGCTGCGCCTATGGCTGTCATTGAATTAGTTGATAGGGATGAAGAAGCTAGAGGAAAGGATAGTGGACCAACCCAAGAACAAAAAGATACTAATCAAAATGATGAAAACAAAGATCAAGGTGCTGCTGTAACTTCTGGCTAAGTTAGCAATGAATTTTGACGGCTATTTTGGAATTGATTGGTCCGGTGATAAAAATAAATATCAAAAAGGAATCAAAGTAGCTTTTTTAGATAAGAAAAACGCTAACCCTTTAATAATTGAACCGCCTTATAATAAATATTGGGATAGATCTTCTTTAGTAGAATATTTACAAAAATTAAATTCAACAAAATGTTATTTAATTGGTTTTGATTTTGCTTTTGCATATCCTTTTGAGGATTACAAAAATTACTTTATAGATTTTGAAAATTCGCCAAAGTCAGCAAAACAACTTTGGGATTTTATAGACTTTCATAATTTAGTTAACTCTAATTATTATGGAGGTAACATATGGAAAAACAAAATAATAAGTGAATATTATAATTCACCGGTAAAAAAAGGTAAGAGATTTAAATCAAGAAGAAGAATTACAGAGATATATGCCAAAAATATCTGTTTTCCTAGTCCAACATTTAATTGTGTAGGCCCTGGAGCAGTAGGAACAGGAAGTCTCGCTGGAATGAGAGTATTAAAAAAATTAAAGAATAAATTTAATATATGGCCATTTGATGATTTAAAAAATAATAGAAAAAGTGTAATAGTTGAGATTTTTCCAACATTATACTTTAGAAAACATTCAATTAAACCAAAAAAAAATACTGGTTATACTTTAAAACAAATAAATAATGCTTTAAAAAAATACGATTGCCTGCCTGTATCTAAAGACTTTAAAATGTTTGGTCCTGATCAAGATGAAGCAGATGCAATAATATCTGTGGCCGCCTTAAAATATTTTGCCAAAAATACAAAATATTGGAAAACTCATAAAGCTGCAAAAAAAGAAGGCTGGATTTATGGAGTTAAATTTATTAGTGATAAAGTGTGAAAAAATTAGAAAAATTTATAATACCTGAAAGCGAAGATAAATCACGTTTAGATAGATGTCTGAGAAGAAACTTAGGAGAAATAAATCAATCACTTTTAGAAAAATCGTTAAGAAATAAGTATATTTTAATAAATGGAAAAAAGGCTAAAGCTTCTGACAAGATAGAAAAAGACCAAGTTATAACTTATGATGCATCGCTTTTTTTAAAAAGGAAAAAAGTATTTTCTACAATAAGTAAAAATAAAATGTGTTTTTATTTAGATCTTTATAAAAAAATATTAATAAAAGAGAATATAAATTGGATTATTTTAAATAAACCAAACCAAATTGCTGTTCAAGGAGGGACTGGTCAAAATAAAAATATAGATGAACTTTTAAGATCAATTTCAAATGATAACCAATATAAATTAGTTCATAGATTAGATAAGGACACATCTGGAATACTTGTAATTGCTAAAAATTTAAAAATGGCAAAGAGTTTTCAAGATTATTTTAAAAATAAAAGAATCATAAAACTTTATTTAGCCATTATTTCACCCCCACCTTTAAAGAACAAAAAATATATCACTTCAAATATTGAAAAAAGTCATTTTTCGAATGTAAGAAAAATGATAACATCTGATTTTAAAGGTAAGTTTGCCAAAACTTATATGAAAACTTTAGTAAAAAATTCCAAATATGCACTAGCTTTATTGTACCCAATTACTGGAAGAACGCATCAATTAAGAGTACATATGAATTATGTTGGATGCTCAATAATTGGAGATAAGAAATATAAATTAAATGAAAACTATGTTGATAATGAAAATTTTCTTAAACTACATTCTTATGTTATTAAATTTCCAAATGAAGACTTTATAAAAGCACCATTACCAGAACATTTTATTAATTTTATGAAAGAAAATAAATTAGATATTGATTTAGAGAAAATTGAAAAAGATTTTGAAAAGGAATTTAAATATGAATAAAAAGTTAATTTTGTTTGATTATGACGGAACAATTGTTGACTCTGCAAAAATGATTGTAAAAGGGGCAATTGAAGCATTTAGAATGTGTGGATTGCCAGATCCAGATCCTAATAAAGTTAGAGAAAATATTGGTAAACCTCTTGCCACTGCACTGGATGCTTATGCACCTAAAGGTTATGAAGTCAAGCCAGAAATGATCTCTAATGCATATAGAAAATGGTATGCAGAGCAAGGAAGATTAGGTTTACAAGATGAACCTTTATTTCCTGGAATGTTTGAACTTGTACATGATTTAAAAAATAATAAAGAATTTCATATTGGTGTTGCTACAAATAAATCTCGTATTGCTCTTAATAATGGTTTAAAAAAACATAACTTAAACAACATTTTTGATGTTACATTAACAATGGATGAAGCAAAGGCTAAACCTGATCCAGATATGGCTATACAAGCTATGTCAAAGTTAAATATGAAAAAAAAATCGACAATTATCGTTGGAGATACAATCAATGATATAGGTTTAGGTGTTAATGCTGGGATTAATTCAATCGGTGTAGCTTGGGGCTATAATAGCATTGAAATGCTTAGAAATGAAGGTGCTGATTTTATTATAAAAGATGCCGAAGAGTTATTTAACACAATAATTAATTTATAAATATGTGTTTAAAACCTAAATTAAAATGTTCAGATGGTTTTTTTAATTTATTTATTAATAATAAAGAAATTAAAACACCAGAAAAAGTATCATTTAATTTTAAAGAAAAAATTTTCCCTGATTTAATTTTGAAAGAAATTAAAAGATTTAAATTAAAAAAATTAAATCAATCTATTTATTATAATATTTTCTCTCTTGCTAAAGATAAAATTCTAGTGAATAAACAAAAATATATTGCTGAAGTTTTGAAGTATATAAATACAGATCTTATTTGCTATTGGGAAAATAAACCAGATGATCTATATGCTTTACAATTAGACAATTGGAATTCACAATTAAAAAAATTAAAAAAAGAAGAATTAGACTTTGATTATACTTTTAATATTATTCCAATTAAACAAAAAAAATCTTCAATAGAGTTGTTAAAAAATAAGTTAATTCAATTAGATGATATAATTTTATCCTGTTTGTTGATTGTTACAAAAACTACAAGTTCATTGCTCTTAAGTTACCTTTTTATAACTAATAGAATTAATCCAATAGATTTATACAAAAATGCTTATTTGCATGAAATATGGCAATCTAAAAAGTGGGGTATTGTTGAAGAAGAAAATGAAAAAAGAGAAAGTGATTTATTAATATTTAAAAAAATTTATAAATTAATAAAAATTAGTTATGAGCAAAAAAATTGACCCTAAAACTGACCATTTTGAAATTGCAATAATTTTAAGTTATTTAAATTCAAATTCAAAAAAGATTTTCAACGAAATTATATTAGCAAAAAAAAATAATATGTGGGCTACAATAATAGTATTTTCGCTAACAATTTTAGATAATATATTTCATCAAGATGATACAAACTATTTAGTTGAGGGTTTAGAATTAAATAAGATAAAATATTCAAAAGATATATCTTGGTTAAGAAAAAAAAGAAATGAAATTTTACATTATGAAAATAGTGATAATGATGAATCTATTAGATTTTTTAATGATGAAGATTTAAAAAAAGATTCGTTTAAGGCTTATAATATTTTATGTAAAAACTTAATCAAACTTCACAAAAGAAGTAAAATTTAAAAAAATAAAGAAAAATTTTCTTTTAATTTTTCATCGAATTCATTCAGTGAAATATTTCCCACTTCTTTTTCAATACTTGTTACAAAACCATTTTGAACTCCGCATGGAACAATTTCTTCAAATGACTTTAAATTTGGATTCACATTTATTGAAATGCCGTGCCAAGTAATCCAATGTGAAATACGAACACCTATAGATGCTATTTTAAAAAAAACATTATTTTTTTTTACCCATACACCAGGGTTTCCTTTTTGGACAATAGCATTAATATTAAAAAAATTTAAAGTTAATATAATCCATTGTTCTAAATTATTAATATACTTTTTGATATCTTTTTCTCTTTGTTTAAGATCTAGCATAATGTAAACTACTCGTTGACCTGGTCCATGCCAAGTCCACTGACCGCCCCTTCCAACATATCGAATTAAATTTTTATTTTTGATATTTTGATCTATTTCTTTTGCAGAAGTACCAGCTGTAAAAATAGAATTATGTTCTAAAAACCACAAAATTTCCTTTGCTTGATTTTTTTTCATTTTATTAACGTGTGAGTTCATAAATTCAATTGCTGAATCATAATCAACCAAATTTTCTGAAATCTTAAATTCTACAATATTATCAATTTGCATAGTGATGTTATATGTTGATTTTTAAATTTTACAACATAAGATACAAATTATTGCGGCTGTGGCGGAACTGGTAGACGCGCAGCGTTGAGGTCGCTGTGGAGTAAAATCCGTGGAAGTTCGAGTCTTCTCAGCCGCACCATCACCTAAATCTAAGCAATTGATATGTAAGCATATTGTTTGAAACAGATGGATGGTGTGAAAGATTATGAGAAATATTTAGAAAATCAATAATTATTGTTTTTTTTCATAATTTTATTAAATTTATGTTAACTTTTATAAAGCGAACAACGGGGTTTTATTATGGAAATTTTACAATATATAACACCAATTATGCTGGTAGTAATTTTCTGTTTTTGGATAAAATGTCTTTTTTCAGATGGTTTTAGAAACTTTTTTTCAATTCTTTGGAATAGCAAAACAGAAGGATTAAAATTTTTTAGTCCAATTCATAATGCAAAATTAATCTATCAAAATTATAAATCATTATTAATTGATTTGTCTCAATTTTGGAAAACTTTTGTTATGAACATTTTAATAGCATTCGTGTTATCAATAATTTGTAGCTTAGGTTCTGGTTATAAAGGTTTGCTTTATCTAATTGAAGATAGTTTTGCTATAATGATTATCACTCTTATTTTAGCTTTTATATTTTTTCTACTAAAAAAATTATGGGTATTCAAAATCATATCATCAATATTTCTAGGTATTTTAAAATTGATTTTTAGACGTGAAACTTGGGAAGTTGCTAAAAGTGGATATAAAAGGGGAAGAAATTATTCTAAAGGCAGTAATCAATCTTTCTTTAAGAGCTACAAGACATCTGAAACTAAAGTACCGGCTAGGTCTTTTTTTAAAAAAGAAAAAACGAACAAAGTATCTGAACCAATTTATCAAACAGGAAATAATTCTAATTTTTCAAATGAAAATACATCTTCAAAAAAGGAAACTAATAATATGAAAACAGATAGTACACAAAGAAAATATTGTTACAATTGTGCATTTTGGACTGGGCAAAGGTCGTTTAAAGATGTTACTGGTAATCTAATAGAATACAATGATACCCCAGCAAAGTGTGCTCCAAATGGTGGCATGCCAAATGCTAACATGAGTCCGAGAGCTACATGTGCTAAATTTTCTAAATTAGGTGGATAAACTAGTAAACACACTCACACCCCAATCTGTTACAAACCCCAACTATATACATCTGCCCATACCCCCATGGCTCGTGCTTGGAGTGGGTAAGTGAGGACAATTTAAGTGTTACATATAAGTGTATTTAAGGATAAATATATTTCACAGAAATGAGCACACAACCTTATACTAAGTACTCACTTTTAACTGTGAAAAAAACTGTGAAATATTTTGCGAATATTTTTTACCTATTTGTGCCTAAACAATTTATAAACACCTAATGATATTAAATCAAAATAGTTTTCTGTATGATTTGTAATGAATAAAGTTTATTTATAATCTTTAATAATAAAGTAATTTAAAAAATTAGTTAACTCACACTATCAGTATAACACACCCCTACTTTCATTACGCAACCTAACTGTAAGAGATAATGTATCTTTTGACACAGACTATGTAATACCTAATCTAGGCAAGAGCTTATGTTCAATTGTATGTAGTGCATTTAGATGAATGAAACTTTTTTTAAGCCGCATTATCCTCAAACTCTAAATTATTCAAATGGAAGTAATTAATTTATAACTTTATTTGAAATATTAAATTCATTAACAACTTAAAATGTTTAATTTAATATATAAAGATGAAAAAAATAAAACTCATTTTTACAATTTTATTTTTAATTTTGGCAAATTCACCTTCAATTTCTGATGAATTAAATGATTTGTTTTTAAAACTTAAAAATGCAGAAAATTTTTCTGAGGCTACAAGTATAGAAAAAAAAATATGGAATATTTGGACGACGAGTGGTTCAGACCAAAAAAATAATATAGAAATGAATAAAGGGTTAATATTGCTTAATAATGGTAATCTAAACAATGCCCTCAAAGTATTTTTAAATCTTTGTAAAGTTGAACCAGAATGGGCTGAACCTTTTAATAAAGTAGCTACAATTAAATTTTTACAAAAAGATTATTTAACATCTATAAAATATATTAAATTAACACTAGAAAAAGAAGGTAGACATTTTGGCGCTATTTCAGGTATGGCTCAGATTAATTTACGTTTAGGAAGATTTGAAAATGCATTAAACAATATTAATCAGGCTCTAAAAATACATCCTTTTATAAGCATTAAAAAGATAAAACCATTTTTATTAGAAAAACTTAAAAAGAAGGAAATTTAATTTCATTTAAATTTTATGAACTAAAAAATGTCAAACTATCTACTTCTTGAAAATTTAGTATTAATTGTTATTGCAGTTTTGTTAGGAGGTATTGTTAAAGGTTCAATCGGAATTGGGATGTCAATGTTTTCTGTTCCAATAATAGCTTTTATATTACCTCCAACAAAAGCAATGATGCTTTTATGTTTCCCAGTTATATTTACAAATTACTTACAAATGGATATTAAAAAGGGAGTAGGTAGTTTTAGATTTTTACCAATGTTTCTAGCTCTTTTTTTAGGATTGTTAATTGGTGGAAAATTGATTTTAAATTTAAGTTTGAACTTTATATCAATTTCTATCGCTACTGTAATTATTATATTTACTTCATTAAATTTTTTTGGGATCAGTTTAAAAAATATAAAAAAAGCTAATGAAAAAATACTTTCAGTCATAATTGGGTTTCTTTCAGGAATATTAGGAGGGTTAACAACTTTTTATGCTCCACCAATCATTACATTTTTGATTTCAATTAATTTAGATAAAGAGTTTTTTATAAGAACAACTGCAACAATGTATTTTTTTGCATCAATACCACTTTATTCTTCTATGCTTTATCATGGCTTAGGTAATTATTATGACTTAATTATGAGTTTAATATTGGTGGTTCCAGCAATTATAGGACAATTTTTTGGTTCAAAAATAAGAAAAAAATTGTCAAATGAAATTTTTCAGAAACTTATTTTAATAATTCTAATTATGATTGGTTTTAGTTTGCTTTTCAAAAATTTAATTTATTTGATTATCTAGTTTAACTTAAAATATTATTTTCTATTTATTAAAAATTAATTAGAATAAATATTAAATTAATTAAGGGACCAACAATGGTGAAACCAATAACTAAAGAAACATTATTCATGAATTGTATGGAAATGGATTTTGCTACTAAAGTTGAACTTGAACATTGGATAGCTACTTTTGAAGAAAGAGTTTGGACTCCTGATGTAATGAGAGAATTGACAAAAGCAGGGTTAGTTAGAACTACAGCTGCTCAAGTTTGGAATAAAGACAATCATAGAATTACGAGAGTTTTTGAATATGAAAATGAAAAAGCTTATAAGGCTTGTCAGATTATTATAGAAAAAAAAATAATGCCAAAAGCAAAAGCAAATTATACCCCAAAAATGAGGAATAATAGAGGAATTATAATTTATGATTATAGAAGTTAATATTTTTGTAGGAAAATTAACATGAAAATTTCTGGTGGATGTTATTGTGGCGCTATAAAATATGAATCACTTGGTAATATTCAATCTTCGATACAATGCCACTGTAGAGAATGTCAGTATATAACTGGAGGTCATCCAAATGTTTTAGTAATTGTGCCTCTAGATAAATTTAAATTCGTAAAAGGCAAACCGAAAGAGTATAAAAGAAAAGATATTGAAATGGCTATGAGACGTCTTTTTTGTGAAGATTGTGGCACAGCAATAGGAACAAGAAATCCTAATAGGCCTAATTCAATAATTCTTAAAGTTGGAACTTTTGATGATCCATCAATTTTTAAAGCAGACATAGCAATATTTACTATTGATAAACAAAAATTTCATCACATTGAAGATGGTTTAAAATCTTTTGAAAGAAAACCATAATTTAAAAGTATCGTATATTGTTAAAAAAATTAAAACAGTGGCATATTAATAAATTAGAACAAGTACAGAAACTTTTAAATTTATCTAATTATGAAATTTTATGGGTTGTTTTTTTTGAAGGAATATTAATAGGGTCATTCATAACATATTTAATTTTGTGTTAATGAAATAAATACATCTTCAAGATTTGCATCTTTGGTTTGAAGATCTAATATAGTAGATCCATAATTTTTAGTAACTTTTAAAATTTTATCGATTGAAACATTTGTGGGTTTAAAGGTTATTTCACAAACCTTTTTCAGAATTTTTGTTTCTCCAAATTTACGTAAGGCATCAATTAATTTTTTATTTGGAGATTCTTCAAATTTCATAATCAATATTTTTTTATCAATTAATTTAAGTAGGTTTTTTTTATTATCATTTGCGACTATTTCACCTTTATGAATTATAGCAATCTCGTCACATAATGTTTCAGCTTCTTCTAAATAATGCGTTGTTAAAATAATTGTTACGCCTTCTTTATTTAATTTCTTAAAATTATTCCAAAGTTTTTTTCTTAATTCTATGTCAACCCCAGCTGTTGGTTCATCAAGAATAATTATTGGAGGATTATGAACCATTGCTTTCGCAACTAAAAGTCTTCTTCTCATACCTCCAGATAAATTTCTACTATATGAATCTGCTTTTTCAGTTAGCTCCATCAATTCTAATATGTAATCTGTAACTCTTTGCTTTTTTGGTACATTGAACAACCCAGCTTGTAGTTCAAGTTGATCTTTTGGTGTAAAATAAGCATCTATGTTTAACTCTTGAGGTACTATCCCAATTGCTAGTTTAGATTGCTTTCTATGAGTATCAATATTAAGTCCCCAAATTTTAATCTTTCCAGTATTTTTATTAGTTGTACCACCTAAAATATTAATTATAGTTGATTTTCCAGCTCCGTTAGGACCAAGTAATCCATAAAAACTTCCACATTTGATATTTAAATTTATATTTGATAAAGCTTTAATATTTTTTGAAGAACTTTTATAGGTTTTGTTTAAGTTTTGAATTTCAATAGCTAGATTATTTTTTGGTTTAATCCAATTTTTATGCATAGATGATTGATATATTTGTATTAAAGTTTATTATTACATAATAAAGTTTATTAATAAATACAACAATGAGAAACTTAAAAATAAAAACAAATAAAACTGACCTTAAACAGATTTTTAGAGTAAAAGACAAAATTATTGCTTGTGACGGTGGCGAAGATTATGGGCATCCTTTAATTTATTTAAATCTAACAAAAGGTGGCAAACAAGTTTGTCCATATTGTTCTAAAATTTTTATTTTAAAAAAATAATAATTAGTTAAAAAAATTGAATAGTAGTCCAGAAAAAAAAGCTAATGAGAAATTGATATTAGTTGATGGTTCTGGATATATTTTTAGAGCATATTATGCTCTTCCTCCAATGAGTAATCCTGACGGTATTCCAATAAATGCAGTTTATGGGTTTACAAATATGATGGTAAAACTAATAGAAGATTTTAACCCAAGAGAAATATGTGTTTTATTTGATTTTGGAAGAGAAACTTTTAGAAACGAAATCTATACTGATTATAAAGCAAATAGAACCTCACCACCTGAAGATTTAATCCCTCAATTTGATTTAATTAAACAAGCAGCCCGATCAATTGGTTTGCCAACTATAGAGATGGAAGGATTTGAGGCAGATGATTTAATTGCCACTTTCGTACAAAAAGCTAAAAAAATAAATAAGGAAATTATCATAGTTTCTTCGGATAAAGACTTAATGCAATTGGTAGAGACTGATGTATTAATGCTAGATCCTATGAAAAATTTATGGATTGATGAAAATAAAGTTAAGGAAAAATTTGGTGTTTCACCTGATAAAGTTATAGATGTTCAAGCATTAGCTGGCGATAGTAGTGACAATATTCCAGGTGTACCAGGTATTGGATTAAAAACAGCGGCTGATTTAATTAATGAATTTAATAATTTAGAAGATCTTTTAACTAGAAGTAATGAAATTAAACAAAATAAAAGAAGAGAAAATCTCATAGAATTTAAAGATTTAGCTTTAATTTCAAAAAAACTAGTTACATTAAAAAATGATGTTCCTATAAAATTAGATTTAGCTGAGTTAAAATTTGATTTTAATGAAAATAAAGAAATATTCTCAAACTTTTTACATAAACATTCTTTTAAAAGACTTATTGAGAAAATAAATGATGGTATTGATTTAGAAAAATCAAACGCGAGAGATAAAATCAATGAAATTAATAACTTTAGTGAACGTAAAATTAATTATAAATTAGTAACATCTGAAAATGAATTAAAAAAAGTTTTAGAAATTTGCAATGAAAAATCAGAAATTGCAATTGATTGTGAAACAAATTCTTTGAATTTTAAAAGTGGAAATCTAGTTGGCTTATCTATTGCATTTGAGATTGGTGAAGCAGTATATATTCCACTAAGGCATATAAATAATGATAATGACCTTTTTGAAAATAAAAATAATGATGATTTTCCTGATCAAATTGAATTTGAAAAAGCAATAAATTTAATTAAACCTATTTTAGAAGATCCTTCTATTTTGAAAATTGGTCATAATATTAAATTTGACATGAATGTATTAAGCCAAAATCATAATGGTAATATTAGAATTTTTCCAGTTGATGATACTATGTGTATGTCGTATTGCGTTAATCTTGGACAAGTACAAAATCATAAATTAGATACACTCGCACAAACAGAGTTAAATTATACAACGATTAAATATGAAGATTTGTGCGGTAAAGGCATAAACCAAAAAACTTTTGATTTAATTAATCCTTTTGAAGCACTTCACTATGCAGCAGAAGATTCAGATGTCGCTCTTGCTCTTTATCAAAATTTAAAGTTAAGATTAATGTCTGACAAAAAAAATTTTGTTTATCAAAAATTAGAACGTGAATTAATACCAGTTTTATCTGATATTGAAAATCAAGGTATAATTGTAAATGAAAAAACACTAAATTCACTTTCAGAAACATTAACTAAAAATATTATAGAATTAGAAAAGAAAATTTTTTCGATAACTGAGGAAGAATTCAACATTGGGTCTCCTAAGCAATTAGGTGAAATACTTTTTGACAAATTAAAATTAGATAAGGGAAAAAAATCGAAAACTGGAGCTTGGCAAACTAGTGTTTCAATTTTAGAGGATTTATCAAATAAAGGACATGAAATAGCAGATTTACTTTTAGATTGGAGACATTTCTCAAAACTTAAGAGCACGTACTCAAAAGCTTTAATTGAACAAATAAATATTAAAACAAAAAGAATTCATACTAGTTATTCAATGGTTGGAACTAGCACAGGAAGATTGTCTTCTTCAGATCCTAATCTTCAAAATATTCCAATAAGAACTAATGAGGGAAAATTGATAAGGACAGCATTTGAATCAAAGCCTAATTATCATCTTCTTTCAATGGATTACTCTCAAATTGAGTTAAGGTTAATTGCTCATATTGCTGAAGAAAGAAGTATGCTCTCTGCTTTCAATGATGGAGTTGATATTCATCTAGATACAGCTTCAAAAATTTTTAATAAAAATAAAAATGAAATCACATCGGAGTTAAGAAGAAGTGCAAAAGCTATAAATTTTGGAATTATTTATGGTATTTCACCATTTGGTTTAGCAAAACAGTTAAACTGTTCAAATTCTGAGGCAAAAGAATTTATTGATTCTTATTTTCTAAGATTTCCAAATATTAGAAATTATATGGACGATATTAAAAGAAAACTTTACTCAGATGGATATGTAGAAACTTTATTTGGAAGAAGAATGCATATAAATATTCAAAAAAATAGTAATCAAAATTTAAAACTTTTTTCTGAAAGGCAAGCTATTAACGCTCCAATACAAGGAACAGCAGCTGACATAATTAAATTAGCAATGATAAAGGTTCAACATAAATTAAAAGAAATTAATTCAGATTCTAAAATTTTACTACAAGTTCATGATGAACTTGTATTTGAAGTTAATAGCAAAGACATTGATGAAATAATTGCTTTAGTAAAACCTATAATGGAAAATGCACATTTACCTGTAAAACCATTAAATGTAAAATTAAGTGTAGATTATGGGTTTGCTAAAAATTGGGCAGATGCTCATTAATTTTTCACATTTTTGACATAAACTTTTATTATTTTGTTCATAAATAGGTGAAAAGATGAATGAAAAAATTATTTTAGTTGATGATGATAATCATATATTAACCTCAGTATCAGTTGCTTTAAGAAATGAAGGTTGGCAAGTCGAAACATATCCTGACGGAGAAAAAGGATTGATAGCATTGCAAAGAAACATACCTGATCTTGTTATCTTAGATATTAAAATGCCACGTATTGACGGCATGGAGATGTTAAAAAGATTGAGAATAAGTTCAAATGTTCCGGTAATTTTTCTTACAAGTAAAGATGAGGAAATTGATGAAGCTTTAGGTCTGAGAATGGGGGCGGATGATTATATCACAAAACCCTTTTCACAAAAATTATTAATAGAAAGAATCAGAGCAGTACTAAGAAGATCATCGTTATCCACCTCTACTGATCCAGAAAAAATTATTCAAAGAGGTGATCTAATGTTAGATATTGATAGACACATATCTACATGGAAAAATGTAGATGTAAGATTAACAGTCACAGAATTTTTAATTTTACAAAGTTTAGTTTCCAGACCTGGATTAGTTAAGAGTAGAGATCAGCTAATGGATGTTGCATATGGCGAAACAATTTATGTCGATGATAGAACAATAGATAGTCATATTAAGAGAATGAGAAGAAAATTTAAACATAGCGATAAAGAATTTGATAAAATCGAAACACTTTATGGAATTGGGTATAGATATAGAGATAATAAGTGAAAAATTTTTTTAAAAATTTCTTTTTACCACTAAAAATTAGAATTCTTATTATAATAATATTCCCAGTAATTTTTTATCCTTTCATCATTTTATATTTTAATAAATATCAAGAGATCTTAATTAATTCAGAGTTTTTAGCTATGGAAAGGCAAGGTACAACTTTTGCAAAAGCTATAGGAATGGCAGAAGATCAATATGGGTTAATTGAAAAAAATAAAATTTCAGGTGTAGCGCTTCAAACTTTACTTACGTCTGAAGAGCAAAACTTTCAACTTAAAGCAACATTATATAATACAAATGGAGATTTGATTGCTGATAGTGACACAAGATTTTTCTCATCTAAAGTGGAGATTAGTGAACTTCCAGTTTTTAAAGAAGATAAAGATTTTAGTAAGGTTTTAACAAGTATTGTTTCAAATTTATCAAAAATAATTTCTCAACCAGTAGATATAAAAAAATTTAATCAAAATTTTGAAAATGATGAAATAAGAATAATCTCTATAAAAAATGCTCTAAATGGAAAAATTTCTAGATTTGTTACAATTGATAATTTTAAAAACCTTAAATTAAATGTAGCTTTACCAGTTAAGTCCTTAAAAGTTATCAGAGGGGTTGCAGTTATATCATCATCTGGAAATAAAATAGAAAATGAATTATTAGATTTAGAAATTGAATTATTCAAAACATTAGGAATAATTTTAATAGTTACAATTTTATTAGCAGCATATTTAATTAGATCTATTACAAATCCAATTATAAAATTGGCAAATTTAGCAGATTATATTTCAAAAAATAAAATAATAAGATCAAAAAAACTTTTTGAAATTCCTAAATATAATGATGAGATAGGAAAATTAACAAAATCATTTGAAACTATGATAAGTGAAATTGAAAAGAGAGTTAATGATATAGAATCATTTGCTGCGGATGTAGCACATGAATTAAAAAATCCACTTACTTCACTTCGTTCAGCATCAGAAACTTTAATCCACTCTAAAAATAAAAAAGATCAAAAACAAATGATAGAAATAATGTTTAAAGATATCGATAGAATCGATAGGTTAATTACAGATATTTCTTTTTCTAGTAGATTAGATGCTGACTTAATCAGAACAAAATTTGAAAACATTGATCTTTTTAAATTATTAGAAAATTATATATCAATAAGAACAACAAAACTTAAGTATAAAATTAACCACACCCAAAATGAAACTGACATACAATTTATAGGAAATAGTAATAAACTAGTTCAAGTTTTTGATAATTTAATAGATAACTCTCTTTCTATAATTGGAAAAAATTGTAAGATTAATATAAGAGTTTTTTCTAAAGGTAAAAAAATTTTTATTCTGTTTGAAGATAATGGGCCAGGATTTCCAAAAAATGCTATTAACAAAATTTTTGATAGATTTTATACAGATAGAATTAATCAAAAAGAATTTGGGAAGCATTCTGGATTAGGTTTGTCTATTTCTAAACAAATAATTTCAGCTCACAATGGTGACATCTTTGCAGAAAATATTATTAATGATAACAAAAAAATAATTGGTGCTCGAGTTAATATAATTTTAAACAAATAAATTTTTTTAAATTTATAAATATTGACAAAAATTATTAGATCTCTAAAAAGAAATGATCATGAACAATTTTGAAATTAATGATATATCATTATCTGATTGGGGATTAAAAGAAATTGCCATAGCTGAGAGTGAAATGCCTGGTTTAATGGCTTGTCGCGAACTATATGGCAAAAGTAAACCTCTCAATGGAGCTAAAATTGCAGGATGTCTTCATATGACAATTCAAACTGCTGTTTTAATAGAAACTCTAGAAAAGTTAGGTGCTTCATTAAGATGGGCTAGTTGTAATATTTTTTCAACTCAAGATCATGCTGCAGCTGCAATTGCATCTAAAAATATTCCTGTATTTGCCAAGAAAGGTGAAACATTAACTGAATATTGGCAATACGTCGATAAAATCTTTGATTGGGGCAATGATGAATTCCCAAATATGATTTTAGACGATGGAGGTGATGCTACTCTATATATAATTTTAGGAGCTGAATTAGAAAATGGCAAAGATGTTTTGAGTTCACCTTGTAATGAAGAAGAGGAAGCCTTAAAAAAACAGTTAATGATGAGATTTGAATCTACGCCAGGGTGGTTTACTAAGGTTAAAAATTCAATTAAGGGCGTGTCTGAAGAAACTACAACTGGTGTTTTAAGATTATATCAAATGGCAGAAAAAGGGCAGTTACCTTTCCCAGCTTTTAACGTAAATGATTCAGTTACTAAGTCTAAATTTGATAATCTTTATGGATGTAGAGAATCCTTAGTAGATGGAATAAGAAGAGCTACAGACGTAATGTTGTCTGGAAAAGTTGCAGTAGTAGCAGGTTTTGGTGATGTTGGGAAAGGTTCCGCAGCATCTCTCAGGCAGGGTGGTGCAAGAGTTTTAGTAACTGAGATAGATCCTATTTGTGCGTTACAAGCTGCTATGGAAGGATATGAAGTTTGTACTATGGAAGAAGCATCTAAAAGAGGAGATATATTTGTTACTGCTACTGGTAATAAAGACGTAATCACTTTGGATCATATGAGAAATATGAAAGACAGATCAATTGTATGTAATATTGGACACTTTGACTCAGAAATTCAAGTTGAGTCTTTGCAAAATATGAAATGGAATGAAATTAAACCTCAAGTTGATGAAGTTGAGTTCAATGACGGTAAAAAACTGATTGTTTTAGCCAAAGGTAGGTTAGTGAATCTAGGTTGTGCAACAGGTCATCCAAGTTTCGTTATGAGTGCTTCTTTTACAAATCAAGTTTTAGCGCAAATCGAGTTATGGCAAAAACATGATAATTATCAAAACAAAGTATATACTTTACCAAGACATTTAGATGAAAAAGTGGCACGACTTCATCTTGAAAAAGTAGGTGCAAAATTAACAGAATTATCAGAAGATCAAGCTAGTTATATAGGAGTTTCTAAAGCTGGACCTTTCAAATCTGATAGTTATAGATATTAATGGATTTAAAAAAAAACTTTCAATCTAAGTCAGCTGTAAACATTTTTTTAAAAGACTTTGTGAATTATGTAAAAGCTGGTCATTGCATTTTTCTTTTTGGTGATTTGGGTGTTGGAAAAACATACTTTTCTAAGCAAATCATTAAATCTTTTACATCTTTAGAGTTTGTCTCTAGTCCTACATATAATATAGTTAATACGTATAAATATAATGATGATGTAGATATATTGCATTGTGATTTGTATAGATTAAATTCTTATGATGAAGTTTTAGAGTTAGGAATATTAGATAATTTAGATAAAAAAATTTTACTTGTTGAGTGGCCAAATTTTTTAGAAAAAAAAATTAAAGACCCAATAATTTTCAGAATTAATTTTGGTAAAACAAATTATGAAAGAGATGTTATTATAAATTTACCAAAAAATTTTACGATGATAGAAAAATAATAAGTTGCTAGTAAATGAAATATGTTTTTTATGATTTAGAAACGACTGGTAAAAATAAAGATTGGTCACAAATTATTCAATTTGGTGCAGTTTGTCTTGATGAACAATTTAACGAAATAGATAGATTTGAAACAAGATGTAGATTGAAAACTGGACTTGTACCAGAACCAGAAGCTTTGATAGTAAATAATACAAGTATAAATAATTTAGAAAATACAAATTTATCACATTATGATTTAACAAAAGACATTAAAAGAAAAATTGAACATTGGTCACCTGCTATTTTTTTTGGTTATAATTCAATAAATTTTGATGAAGAAATTTTGAGAAAAACTTTTTTTAAAACATTATTTAATGCTTACGTAACACAATTAGATGGGAATAAAAGGGGTGATATTCTTAATGTTATAAGATCGTTTTACAATTATGATAATACTTATCTTAAAACAATCATTAATTCAAAGGGTAACTCAAGTTTTAAACTGGAAGATTTGGCCAAAGAAAATCAAATTGATCATAAAGCTCATGATGCAATGGGCGATGTATTGGCTACAATTGATTTAGCAAAGATTGTAAAAACAATTGATTTT
This sequence comes from uncultured SAR116 cluster alpha proteobacterium, assembly GCA_902590245.1. Classification (GTDB taxonomy): domain Bacteria; phylum Pseudomonadota; class Alphaproteobacteria; order Puniceispirillales; family Marisalimonadaceae; genus TMED54. The sequence goes on from CACIWG010000002.1 coordinate 46,330, forward strand.
GATATATGGAAACAAGTGTTATTAACTTGTAGCAAAAAAGATGTAGATAATTTTATCAATCTTAATGAAACTTTTTCATTAAATGAATTTTCTTTTGGTAAAATAAAAACCCTTTTAGTTACAAGTATTTGTAATCATCCAAATTATAATTATCCACAATGTTATGATTTATCAATTGATCCGGAACCAATTTTATCGTTATCTTATCAAGATTTAAAGAAACGAATGAAGGAAAGGCCAAAGTTTTTGAAAACAATTGGTCATAATAAACATCCGTCTATTTTTAATAATAATTATTACTATGAAATTAAAGATATTAGTAAAACCGAAAAAGATTTGTTTGAAAATAGATCAGCTCAAATAAGATCTAATAAGGAGTTCGTTGAAAGAGTTAAATTAATTTTAGATGAAGAATATCATGATAAAGAAAACCTTAAACCACAAAATGATATTTTAGCAGAAGAAAGCTTGTATTTTGGAGGATTTCCATCCAATAAAGACAAAAATCTTATGGAAGAATTTCATTTATCAAGCTGGAAAGATAAATATATAATATCTGAGAGATTTGAAGACAAAAGATATGAATTTTTTGCAAAAAAAATTATTTATGAAGAAGCTCCTGAAAATCTACCTACGGAAGTCTTCAATAAATTTCACAAACAAATAGGTAAACAAATAATGACACTAGATGATGTTCCTTGGTTTACAATCCCTAAAGCTTATAAACAGATTGATGATTTAAGAAATAAGTATACTATAGAAAAAAATAATGAAAGATTAAATTTTGTTGAAGAAATAAATATATATATTCAAAAAATGGAAAAAGTTTATTCCGCTACTAAATCTTTATAGGAGAAAAAAATGCCAGTTTTTAATACAACAGATAAAAATTTTAAAAATGATGTACTTGATTCATCAAAACCTGTTTTAGTCGATTTTTGGGCTGAATGGTGCGGTCCTTGTAAAGCAATTGCACCGGCCTTAGACGAGATTTCAAATGAAATGAGTGATAACATTAAAGTTGCAAAAATTAATATAGATGAAAATCCTAATACCGCTCAAGAGTTTAATATCAGATCTATTCCAGCATTGATGATATTTAAAAATGGTAAACTAGAAGCTGAAATGATGGGGCAAGTTCCAAAATCACAGCTAGAAGAATGGATTAAGGAAAGTATTTAAATTAAAAATTTATTTTTTTAACAGAAAATAATTTTAAAGCTTCTCCCATTAAATAAAGAGAACCTGTAATAAACAAAGGTTTATTCGAACTAATTGAATCAAGAGCAGATTTCAAATCTTTTTTTATTGTAGAGTTAAATTTTTTTTCTTTAAAAATAATTTTGAGCTCCTCAGGTTGATACGAGTTCTTTTGATTTTGAATTGGTATGAAAATAATGTTTTCAATATGTTCTTCTATTATTTCTATAAATTTTTTAGGGTTTTTGTTATTCATCATTCCAAATATAAAATTCCATTTACCTGAATTTAATTTATTTAAATAAGAGTTAATTATTTTTGCTCCTTCAATATTATGAGCACCATCAATTAAAATTTCATTTGATTTTGCTATCATGTCATTTTTAAAAGTTAATTTTTGAATTCTACCTGGCCAGGTGGCTTTTTTTAAACCTTTTTGTATTACGTCATTTGTAATATCTTTTAGGACATATTTTACCGCTGTAACAGCTGTTTTAGCATTAATTTTTTGGTGATTTCCAACTAATCCAAAATAGCTATTTTTAGGAATAGGCTTAAGTTTTAAAATTTTACAGTTAATATCTTTAATCTTTTTTCTTAATAAATGACTTTTGTAATCAGTATTTTGTGAGGAAATTATAACTGGTATATCTTTACTTAATATTCCACATTTTTCTATAACTATATTCTTCAAATAAGGAGACAAAAATTCCTCATGGTCTAAGCCTATTGAAGTAATAATGTTTAATATTTTCTTTTTGATAGTATTTGTTGCGTCTAATCTTCCACCTAATCCAGTTTCAATTAAACAAAAATCGGCTTTTTTTCTTGCAAAATTAAGTAGGGCTACAGCAGTTGTTAGCTCAAAGAATGTAATTTCTTCATTATTATTAATTTTAATTACCTCATTTAATGTGTTAAAAAGATGATCATCATGAATTTGCTTATTTGATAAAACAATTCTTTCATTAAAACGAATTAAGTGTGGTGATGTATAACAATGAACTTTCAGTCCATACTCTTCCATTATATTTTTAATAAAAATTAATGTTGAACCCTTCCCATTTGTTCCAGCTATATGGATAACCGGAGGAAGTTTATTTTGAGGATTACCTAATTTTTTAAGAAGTTTCTCAAGTCTTAACAAATTTAAATCAATGTATTTTGGATATAATTTAGTAATATTAAATAATAAATCATCAATTTTATTTTTACTTTTTTTCAAAGTTAATTACTTTTGAAAAAAGTCTAAAATTTGTGTAATTTCTTTTTTTTGATTTTTTCTTTCAATAACTCTATCTATCATTCCATGTTGAAGAAGGTGTTCTGATTTTTGAAAATCTTCTGGTAGCTTTTCTTTTACCGTTTCTTCAATGACTCTTCTACCAGCAAAACCTATTACTGCTCCTGGCTCTGCTAAATGTATATCACCGAGCATAGCAAAACTAGCGGTAACTCCACCAGTTGTAGGATTTGATAATAGAACTATATAGGGTAGACATTTGTCTTTTAACTTTTGAATTGCAACTACAGATCTTGGCATTTGCATTAGGGACAGTATGCCTTCTTGCATTCTAGCACCACCTGAGGAGGGTATGATTAACAAAGCACAATTTTTTTCAATTGCAGTATCTACAGCTTTGATTATTGCGTCGCCTACCGATCTACCCATAGAACCACCCATAAATGAGAAATCAAACAAAAGTAACACACAAGGCTTTTTGTTTATTAAACCATATTTAATAGAGATAGCATCATATGAATTTGTTTTATTTCTAGCAATTTTTAGTCTATCTGAATATTTTTTTAAGTCTTTAAAATCCAAAGGATCATCTTCTATTTTATTAAATTGTATATTTTCAATTGTTTCTACATCTAAAAGTAGTTTTGTTCTATTTTCAATTTTCATGAAATCGTGATAACCACACGATTTACATACGTTTAAATTGCTATCATGTTCTTTATGAAAAATCATTTGCTCACATGACTTACATTTAATCCAGAGAACTTCTTCAGAATTTTCTTTTTTCACTAATGCTTTAAATTTTGGTAAGACTTTATCTGTTATCCAATTCAAATTATCACCTCAAAAACGCTTATTTAAAACTTTTTAAAAACTTAAAAATTTCGTTTAACCCTGTTTTTTTCTTATATACATTTTCAATTTTATTAACTAAAGAAGACCCAATTACAATCCCATCTGATATTGAACTCATTTTTTTTGCATCCACAGAGTTTTTAATTCCAAATCCTGCAATAACTGGTAAATTTGTTATTTTTTTAATAACATTAATTTTACTTTTAACATCATTTACTGATGCACTTTTTGTTCCAGTTATACCTGTTACAGAAACATAATAAACAAAACCGTATGCATTTTTAAGTATTTTTTTTAATCTTTCTTCATCAGTTGTTGGTGTAACTAATCTAATTAAGGGTAGATTATTTTTACAAGACAAATTATAAAATTCTTCATCTTCTTCCATTGGCAAATCCACTATAATTAATCCATCAATTCCAGATAAAACTGCTTTTTTTATAAATTTTAAGTTTCCGTAATAATGAATTGGATTGTAATATCCCATCAATATAATTGGAATAACATTGTTTATTTTTCTAATCTCTTTTACAAGCTTAAAACATTCTTCGACTGATATATTTTGTTCTATAGCAATTTGGCTTGAATGTTGAATTAAAGGCCCATCAGCCATTGGATCTGAGAATGGTAACCCAATTTCAATGAAATCAACTTTAGCATCTAGAATTTTTTTAAAAATATCTTTTGAATACTCTAGTGATGGATAACCTGCTGTTAAAAAGACGCCAAAAGCTTTTTTTTCTCTTTGTTTTAATTCTTTAAATTTATTTTTAATTCTTATCATTAATTTTTTTATCTAAAATAGGCATAATTGTTGGTAGATCCTTGTCACCTCTACCACACATATTCATGACAAGTACTTGTCCTTTTCTTTTTTTTGCGAGAACACCTGTTACATGTAAAGCATGTGAGGGTTCAAGAGCAGGAATTATTCCTTCTAGTTTAGAACAAAGTTGAAATGCTTTTAGACTGTCATCATCACTAGCTGTTAAATATTTTACCCTTCCAATATCATTTAGCCAGGAATGCTCTGGGCCAATGCCTGGGTAGTCTAATCCAGCTGAAATTGAATGAGCATCCTCAATTTGTCCAAATTTATCCTGTAGTAAATAAGTTTTGTTTCCATGTAAAATACCCACTTTACCTTTATTTATTGAAGATGCATGTTCTCCAGAATTTAATCCTTTTCCAGCTGCTTCAACACCAAATAATTCAACATCTTTATCATCTAAAAAAGGATGAAATAAACCTATAGCATTTGATCCACCACCTATACAGGCTATTAATGCATTAGGTAACTTACCTTCTTTTTCTAATATTTGCCTTTTAGTTTCTTCTCCAATTATAGATTGAAAATCTCTTACCATTTTAGGATAAGGGTGGGGTCCAGCAACTGTACCAATTATATAAAAGTGTGTATTAGCATTTGAAACCCAATACCTTAACGCATCATTCATAGCATCTTTTAAGGTTCCTTTACCACTAGTAACAGAATGTATTTTCGCGCCTAAAAGATGCATTCTCTGAACATTAGGTTTCTGTCTTTCAATATCAGAAGCTCCCATGAAAACTTCACATTCATAACCAAATAAAGCACAAGCTGTTGCCGTAGCAACACCATGTTGACCTGCTCCAGTTTCAGCAATAATTTTATTTTTTCCCATTTTTTTGCTAATAATATTTGACCTATTACATTGTTTATTTTGTGAGCACCAGTATGATTTAATTCATCTCTTTTAAAATAAATTTTTGCACCTTTAAAGTAATCTGTTAGTCTTTTAGCAAAATAAAGAGGACTAGGTCTTCCAATATAATCTCTTCTATATGAATCGAGTTCTGATAAAAATAATTTATCTTTAGACGCTTTTTCGTATGAATCTTCAACATTTAATATTAATGGCATTAAAGTTTCTGCTACAAATCTTCCGCCAAATTCACCAAATCTTCCATTGAGATCAGGCAAGTTTTTTAAACTATTTGAATTTAAATTAACCATAATTTATATATTCCTACATTTATTCACAAAAGATCTTATCAAATGAGGTGATTTCACACCTTTTGATATTTCAACTCCAGAAGAAATATCTAGACCTTTTGTTTTTGTTATTTTTATAGCTTTAGATACGTTACTTAAATTTATTCCACCTGCCAATAACCATTCAATATTTTTTCTTTCTTTTTTTAATAATTTCCAATTGAAAGTTTTCCCATTACCTCCAGGCAAATGATCTTTTGGAGAATCAATAATTATTTTATCAGCAATAAACTTATATTTATTTAATTCAAAATTTAAATTTTTAGATGAATTTGCGCTTACAGCTTTAATTATTTTTGTTTTAAACTTTTTCTTAATTTCAAAGCACCTGTAAGGAGATTCTTCACCATGGAGTTGCAAGTAATTTGGTGATAAATTAATAACTATATTTCTTAAAAAATCATCATCAGCGTTTACAGTTAAAGCAACAATTTTTGTTGTATTTCTCAAATACTTTATTAAAGATTTAGCTTTTTCTATTGAAATATTTCTTGGTGAATTTTCAAAAAAAACTAATCCCACATAATCTACATTCATATGACATAATGTAGACATACAATAATGATCTGAAATTCCACATATTTTAATTTTGATTTTCATTAATTTGAAATAAACAGTAAACTAACTATTTATTCTCTCTTTCATTGATTTTCCCATTTTAAAAAAAGGCATTTTTTTCTTAGGTATAGCTACAGGGTCACCTGTTTTTGGGTTTCTTCCAATTCTCGCATTTCTTAATTTTGTTGTGAATGATCCAAAACCTCTTAATTCAACTCTATCACCATTTTTTAGTGCCTGGGTAACAGTATTGAAAAGGATATCAATAATTTTGTGAATATCTTTTTGGTATAAAAAAGTATTTTTTCTAGTAATTTTTAGAATTAGTTCTGATTTAGTCATTTAAAAGTCTAATTTATTTTTTTTCAATTTGATTTTTCTTTTCGAGTGCCGCACCTAAAATATCACCTAAACTAGCTCCACTATCTGATGATCCAAATTCTGCCATAGCTTGTTTTTCTTCTTCAATTTCACGTGCTTTGATTGATAGATTAACAGATCTTTGTTTTTTATCAATTTTAATAACTGTTGCATCAACTTTGTCACTAACACCAAATCTATCAGTTCTTTGCTCTTTTCTATCGCGTGAGAGGTCAGTTTTTTTTATGTAACCTTTAATATTATCACTAATAGTTACTTCAATGTTGCTATCCGTAATTTTGTTGATTAAACATGTTACTGTATCGCCAAGTTTTATATTCTCTAATTCAGATGTAAACTTGTCTTCAGTTAGTTGTTTAATGCCAAGAGAAACTTTTTCGTTTTTCACACTTATGTCCAAAATTTTAGTTTTTAGAATTGTACCTTGTTTGAAGTCTTTAATAAGTTCATCACCGTTACCATCCCAACTTATATCAGATAAATGTACTAATCCATCAATACCACCTTTAAGACCAACAAATATTCCAAAGTCAGTAATATTTTTTATTTCGCCCTCAACTTCTTGATTAATTTCAAATTCATTGTTAAAACTTTCCCAAGGGTTTTCTATACACTGCTTGATTCCTAAAGATATTCTTCGTTTATCCTCTTCGATTTCAAGAACCATTACCTCTATTTTTTCCGATGAGGATAATAAATGATTTGGATGGACATTTTTTTTCGTCCAACTCATCTCTGAAACGTGAACTAAACCTTCAATACCATCTTCTAATTCAACAAAAGAACCGTAGTCAGTGATATTTGTGACAATTCCTGACAATTTTGAACCAATAGGGAATCTTTCATGAATATTTTGCCAAGGATCTTCATTTAATTGTTTAATTCCAAGTGATATGCGTTTTGTCTCATCATTAAATTTTATAACTTTTACCTTAACATTATCTCCAAGTTTTAGTGCTTCTGATGGATGGCTAATTCTTTTCCAAGAAATGTCAGTTACATGTAATAGTCCGTCAACACCTCCTAGATCAACAAACGCACCGTAATCTGTTATATTCTTAATTATTCCTTCTAAAGTTTGACCTTCTTCTATGTTTGATACTATTTCAGATCTAGCTTCAGCTCTGTTTTCTTCTAAAACAGCTCTTCTAGATATTACAATATTACCTCTTCTTTTGTCCATTTTAAGAATTTGAAACTTTTGAGGAATATTCATTATAGAATGAAAATCTTTAATTGGTTTTATATCAACTTGGCTACCAGGTAAAAATGCTGTTGCTCCATCTATATCTACCGTAAATCCGCCTTTAACTCTTCCAAGAATAATTCCGGTAACAATCTTTTCTTCTTTATGAAATTTTTCTAATTCAACCCAAGCCTCTTCTCTTCTTGCTTTTTCTCTGCTGAGGATAGTATTACCATTTATATCCTCAATTCTTTCAATGTAAACTTCTACTAAATCACCAATTTTAATTGAATCTGTCTTTTCTTCATTTCCAAATTCTCTTTTTAAAATTCGACCTTCTGATTTTAAACCTATATCAACTATTATAGCTTCTTTTTCAACTGAAATTACCTTGCCTTCAACAACAGAACCTTCAAGATTTTTAATTTTTTCAAAACTTTTTTCGAATAAGTCAGAGAAAGATTCTGTTTTAGATTTAGGTTTTTCTTCAGTAGATAGTTCAGTCAAAATTAACTCCATAATATTTAATTATTGATTTGTATAGATTATTTTCAAAAAAAAACAATAAATCTTTTAAAATTATTTATTTTTTTTTATATAATAAAGAGCTTTTTTTAAAACTTGTTCAGGATTTAAGAATTCTGTGTCTATTAAAATGGAGTCTTTTGATTGAATTAAAGGAGAATTATCTCTTGATTTGTCATTAAAATCTCTTTTTTCTAAATCAAGTATAATTTTTTTTAATTGAATAGATTTGTTATTTTTGTAAAGTTGTTCAAATCTTCTTTTTGCTCTTATTTTAACTGGAGCGTCTATATAAAACTTAAAATCTGCATTAGGTAAAATCTTAGTTCCAATATCTCTGCCGTCTAGTATACAGCCACCCTTTTTTTTTGTCATATTGTCTACAAATTCAATCTGAAGTATATTTAGTTTTTTTCGTACAAAGTCCAATTTCCCAATAATTGATGCAAAATTTCCATATAAATCATGTTTTAAAGTTTCTGGATCTAAATCATTAAAATCAAAATCATTTAACACATTATTTAGGATAGAATCATCAATAGTTTTTTTTGTTGGCATCATTTTCTTAGATCTAATATATGAAAAAGCTACTTTTCTATATAATAAACCTGTATCTAAACGCGGTAGTCTTAATGTCTTAGATAAGAGATAACTTAATGTTCCTTTTCCTGAAGCAGCTGTACCATCAATAGCAATTTTCATTCTATCACTCGATATTTTTTAAAATTAGCCCCTATAGACTTCATAATGTTATAAAAACCTGGAAATGAAGTGCTAATTGTTTCAGCATTGTTTACTTTAATACCTTTTTCCATCAACAAACCAAGGCATAAAAAAGACATAGCAATTCTGTGGTCAAACTTAGAATCAATTGCAATTTCTTTTTTTGGGTTTACTTTTTTATTTCCTATAATTGAAATAGAGTCTGTTGTAGATTTCACAGAAAATCCAAATTCATTCAAATTATCTACCATTTCTTTAATTCTATCAGACTCTTTATTTCTTAAATCTTTGATGCCTCTCATAATGGTTTCACCTTCTGCAAAACAAGCAACTATACAAAATATAGGGAATTCATCAATCATGCTAGGCACTCTTTTTTGTGGTACAACAATACCCTTCAGTTTACTATATTTAACATGGATATCGCCAACTACTTCACCAGATATACTTTTTTGATTAATAAATTTTATAAAGCCACCCATTTCCCTAATGGATTCATAAAAACCAGTTCTCAAATCATTTAAGCAAACATTTTTTATTTTAATATCACTATCTGGAATGATTAAAGCGACAGCTGACGGAAATGCTGCACTGGAGGGATCATTAGGAATTTTAAAATGTTTACTCTTTAAATATGGAAGGCCTTTAAGTTCTATTCTATTTGATCCATCCTTAAGATATTTTGATTGAATACTAGCTCCCATGAAATGCAACATTTTTTCTGTATGATCTCTTGACTTAACTAATTCTGAATATGAGGTTTTACCAGTTGTGGTTAACCCATTTAAAAGCACACATGATTTTACCTGTGCTGAAGAGAGTATAGAGGTGTATTTAATAGGAATAGGTATTTTGTTTCCTTTAATTGTTACAGGAAGTTTAAAATTATCAGACTGAATTTCTGCTCCACTCTGCTTTAAAGGAACAAGAACTCTTTTCATTGGTCTAGAGTTTAACGACTCATCTCCAATAAAAGATGCTGTTATATCACACCCTGAAACTAATCCCATCAATAGCCTAACTCCAGTCCCAGAGTTACCTAAATTTAAAATTTTATTTGGAGTTATTAGACTTCCTAGTCCATTTCCCTGAACTTCCCATATTTTTTGATTTTTTTTTATGCTAACTCCAAGTTCTTTTAAAGCATTTAAAGTAGCTAATACATCTTGACTTTCTAACAAATTTTCAATGGTTGTTTTGCCAACTGCACATGCACCAAGTATAAGTGCTCTATGAGAAATAGATTTATCACCAGGGACAAATATTTCCCCACTAAGTTTTTTTGATTTGATAGAAATTATAGAAACCATTTGATTTTTATTTTTAAAGCGTTAAAGAATAAAAATCAAAAGCTATTTTTTCTTATTTTATTATAGTTTACTAGCCTGTTTAAATAATATGGAGATTAAAACATGTCTAAGCCAGAATGGGGAATAAAAAGAGTTTGTCCTTCATGTAGTATTAAATATTATGATTTTAATAAAGATCCTATAATTTGCCCTAAATGCGAATTCCAGTTTGACCCGGATTTATTATTAAAAAGCAGGAAAGGTAGAACTATAGCAACTAAATCAGAAGCTAATTCAATTTCAAATAATGCTAAAGAAGAAGAGATTACTTTGGAAGAAGATATTAATTCATTAGAAGATGATCAAGAAATTTTAGAGATTGAAGATGAAACAGAAATTCAAGATGATGATATTGATAATAATTTAGAAAAGAATATTGATAATAATGATTCACTAGAAATTATTGAGGAAGTACTAGACAATAAAGATGAATTTTCAATGGAAATTGATGATGATACTGATAAAGATAATAATGATGAGAAATAAATTAATGGGGCTATAGCTCAGCTGGGAGAGCGCTACACTGGCAGTGTAGAGGTCAGGGGTTCGATCCCCCTTAGCTCCACCAATTTTAATTTTTAACTACTGAAACCCATTTTCATTCTAATTTTAGTCGCACTTATGGCAGTAATTTTTTCATCAAAAGTTTCTTGCTCAATTTTATATCCAACATCTCTTCCATAAGTAATGTTAGTTACATTAGGCACCTGCATAACTATATAATCTTTATTCAAAACAAATTTTTCTTTTGAAAGTTTTTCAATGATACCAATTTTTATCTCTTCATAATTAAATGGGTTGCTATTGTTCCAATTTTGACAATCTCTGACTTGCAAAACAACTTGATTAGTTTTGGAATAAGCTCTTTTAAACAAAGCTAAATGACCATCATGAAATGGCTGCCATCTTCCTAGCATTTGTACTGTGGGTTTTTTCCAGTCAAATGTTATCAAATCAGAAACAATTTGGTTCACATATTTGTCAGAATCAAATTGAGTAAAATGATAACAAATTTTTTCAGACTGATTAGGTTTTTCAAATAATGAATTTGTGTCAGCAAACTTACTTTTGGCTATAGTGTCCATAAAAATGATAATATCACCTGAAATTATTTTTCTATACTCGATCTTTGGGCAAACAAAGTCCAATATTACATATTGATCATTAATTTCTTTAGATAGTTCTTTCATTCTGTAAACCTGTCTGAGTCTTCCTTCTTTAGAAAAATCCCAGTCATTGAACTTTTCTCTTACGATATCAGCATTTAAATGTTTGCAATCGAGTTTTTTTGAGAGTTTGTTCGCAAGAGTTGATTTACCAGAGCCAGGTAGTCCAAAAATCAAAATCTTTTTCATTATTTTTCCTTATATTTAATAGCATTAGTTCTAAATTCATTATTCATATTTTATGCCAAAGTAAGAAGTTAATGATTATATCAATATTTATGAAAGAACAGTATAATGGATTTGTTAATTTCTATTTTCGTTGTGTTTCTTATTAAATATGTATTTTGCCAATAGGTACAATAGTCCATAGATTAGTAATGAGTGCATATAAATGTTTGGAACGAATGAATATTTGGAGTACGACTTTTTAAGTGAGAATAGCAACTTGGAATATAAACTCTGTAAGACTGCGTCTGCATCAAGTTCTGCGTTTTATAAAATAACAGAACATTAATGTTATGTGCCGATTAAAATCAAATCAAATTCTGATGGAAGTGTAGTTATTGTCGAAATCATGGATACAAGTTTATATTTAAGTGACCCTAAATATAGGGCAGTTGCTTATAGTGCTAGACATGCAGTAAGAGATTGTTCAACTTTACCATTACCTGCAAATAAATATGTATCATTGAAAACATTGTGTTTAATTTTGATACATCTTTTATTAACTAAAACTAATAGCAAATTTAAAAACATTAGAGTTCTGAGAATTTAAAATTGAATTTTATAAAATTTATTTGATAATAAAATAATGGAAAGTACAAATCCATCTCAGCAACAATTAAGTAATCTATTAGAACACTATCAGTCTGGACGGTTAGACGAGGCCGAAAAGCTAGCTACATCCATAAGCCAAGATTTTCCTAATCATCAATTTGCTTGGAAAGTTTTAGGTGCAGTATTAGGAATAAAAGGCAGAAAGTCTGAAGCTATACATGCTAATCAGACCGTAGTTAAATTATCTCCTCAAGATGCCGAAGCCCACAACAACTTAGGTAATACGCTACAAGAGTTGGACAGATTAGATGAGGCTAAAGCAAGTTATGCACAAGCGATATTTTTAAAACCTGACTATGCCGAAGCTCACAACAACTTGGGTAACACACTCAAAAAACTAAGAAGAGTTGACGATGCCTTAACAAGCTACACAAAAGCGATATCATTAAAACCCGACTTAGCCCTAGCCCACTACAACTTGGGTAACACGTTCAAAGAACTAGAGAGATTAGACGAAGCTGTAGCAAGTTACAAACAAGCAATAATGTTTAAGCCTGACTTAGCCCTAGCGCACTACAACTTGGGTAACGCACTCAAACAATTAGACAGATTAGATGAGGCAAAGACAAGTTACAGACAAGCGATAGTGTTGAAACCTGACTATGTGGAAGCCCACAACAATTTGGGTATCATGCTTCAAGAACTAGGCAGATTGAAAGAAGCTGAAACGAACTATAACCAAGCGATAGCGTTGAAACCTAACTATGCAGAAGCCCACTACAACTTAGGTATTACGCTACAAGAGTTAGGAAGGTTAGAAGAATCTGTTGTGAGCTATGAGCAAGCCATAACGTTAAAGCCTGACTATGCCGAAGCATACAGCAACTTGGGTTATACACTCAAAAAACTAGGAAGATTAGAAGAATCTGTTGTAAGCTATGAGCAAGCCATAACGTTAAAGCCTGACTATGCCGAAGCCCATTGCAACTTGGGTAACACACTTAAAGAACTAGGAAGATTAGACGAATCTGTTGCAAGCTATGAGCAAGCCATAAAGTTGAAACCTGACTATGCCGAGGCCTACAAGTATCTTACATCAATGAAAAAATTTAATAGACAAGATGAACAGTATTCAAAAATGCAAGAGCTATATCTTAATAAAAATATTTCAGAGGAGCAGCGTTGCCATATTAACTTTGGTTTAGCAAAAGCTTGTGAGGATTTAGGAAATTTCGAGAAAGCGTTTCAGCATTATAAAGAGGGAAATATGCTTCGTAAAAAGCTATTGAATTATAATATTAATAAAGATAAAGAATTGTTTAGGCAAATTAAAGCTAACTACTTACGAATAGAAAATAGTTCGTTAGATCCTAACAAATTACCAAAAAATTTGATGCCAATTTTTATTGTTGGCATGCCTCGCTCTGGCACAACTTTAGTAGAACAAATAATTTCTTCTCACTCGAAAGTAACTGGAGCTGGAGAGTTAGATTTTGCAGCTCAATTTGGTGGAGCTATCGCTTCTGGTATTGTTGAAGCAAATAATGAGTCTTTGCTCCATTTTCGTCATAAATATCTTAATAAACTGCAGAATGTTTCTGAAGGAAATTTGATTGTTATAGACAAAATGCCACAAAATTTCCGTTTTATAGGATTACTTGCTGCTGCGTTTCCTGAGGCTAAAATAATACACGTAAAAAGAAACCCTGCTGCAGTATGTTGGTCAAATTATAAGCAGTATTTTGTGTCAAAAGATTTGGGCTATTGTTATGCACTAGACGACGTAATTAGTTATTATAAATTGTATGAAAATCTCATGGATTTTTGGACAAACACGCTTAGTAATAGGGTTTACAAACTTGATTACGAACTACTAATTGTTAATCAGGATAGTGAGACTCGTCGGCTAATTGAATATCTAGGCTTAAATTGGGACGAAAAATGCCTTGCGCCTCAAAATAATACGAGGAGGGTAGCAACAGCGTCCAACCTTCAGATTAGAAAAAAAGTGTATCGAAGTAGTTCAGAGCAATGGAAGAAATATCAACCACTCCTTAATGGAGCATTTGATGGTTTATTGTCGTCATGAGTTATAAACTAAATGCTCTAAGCTAAATTAACATCAAAATTAAACCAACAAGTATTATATCAAAATCCGTTATTAAAATGACACTTGATATTTTACTTGAATCAAATCAATGTATGAAAATGCTAATTGTGATTTAATATCTAAGAATACTTTTTTAACTGAAATAAAGACGTACTTAAAGCATTTTCTAAGCAAAGATTAAGATTATGTAATGGAACTAAATATTGAAAAAGCATTGCAGCAGGGTATTGTCGCACATAAAGAGGACAAGCTTCAAGATGCTGAACGTTAATTGCGTGCTATATGGTTACAAAAAGTCAAAAGAACAGTTTTAAAAAAATAAATTATATAAAGTTATATTTAAAGATTACTTGAGATAAATTATAAATAGTTGTTAAATAAGATTTCAAATTAGTTAAAATATCTTATGAAAAAAGTTTTATTTTATCAAAAAGATACTCCAAAAAACCAAATAGATTTATGGAATAATAAATTAAAAAAATGGTATAAAGATTTTAAATTAATCCGTTTAGATGACCCAGAAGCATCTGAAGCAATGATAGCTTTATTATGGAAAGCGCCAATGGATCAAGTTTTTAAATTTAAAAACTTAGAGGCAATAATATCTCTAGGTCAGGGTGTTGATCATATTATAAATGACATGAATTTTAACAATAATTTATCCGTTTATAGAATAGTTGATCCTTACATGGCAAAGTCAATGAGCCATTGGGTTATTTTATCAATACTAAATTATATTAGAGATTATGATGGTTATAGAAATCAACAAATAAAAAAAATTTATAAATCTAGAAATTTTTTAGATTTTAAAAATATAAAGATAGGCATTTACGGAATAGGTCAAATTGGAAAAGTCGTTGCGAAAGATTTAAACTCTCTTGGGTTCAATGTTTTAGGTTGGAGTAGGTCTCAAAAGAATTATAAATTTTTAAAAAGCTGTTATTCTAGTGATGGCTTTAATCATATGATAGAAAATTGTGATATACATATTTGCTTGTTGCCTCTGACCAGAGACACAAGAAAAATATTTGATAAAGAAAATTTTTCTAAAATGAAAAAAGGTGTTTGTTTTATAAATGCTGGAAGAGGTGACCATATTGTCGAAAAAGATTTAATATCTTTTTCTGGCAGTAAAATTAAACTAGCTATTTTGGATGTTTTTGGAGAGGAACCATTGCCAAAGACGCATCCTTTTTGGGAAAATAAAAATATTATTATTTGGCCACATGTATCAGCTGAAACTAATGTTGAAACTGCTGCAAAACAAGTAGCAAATGCCATAAAATTAATTCACTCTGGAGAGACACCTGACAATAAAATTAATCTTGATTTAGGTTATTAACTTTTAAAGAACTTATATTATGAATGAGGCACTTAAAAAAAATTTTTTACATAGAAAACCAATTAGAGGGGCTATGATATTTGATTTTTTCTCGCCTGGGGTTCCTTATGTGATAAAGAATTCAGGTTGCGAATTTGTCATTTTTGATATGGAACATGGAGGACTTGCATTAGATAAATTTAAAGAATTATCATTAATTTCAAATAGTATAAGTCTGAGTCCTATGATTAGAATCCCTGAAATTAGTTATAATTATGTAGCAAGAGCATTAGATTTAGGTGCAAATGGAATTATGATACCAATGGTAAATAATCAAAAAGAAGCTCTAGAAATTGTTAAATATTCAAAATATCCACCATTAGGAAGACGTGGTGCTGGATTTGGTTTTGCGCATAACGAATATAAACAAGATAATCCAATCGATATAATAGAAAATGCTAATAAAAATCTAATTAATATAATTCAAATAGAAAATGAAAGTGGTTTAAAAAATGTTGAAGAAATTGCAAAAATTGACAACGTAGATTGTCTATGGGTGGGTCATTTTGATCTAAGCAATTTTTTAGGAGTTCCCGGACAATTTAATTCTAAATTATATCTTGATGCTATCAATAGAATTGTAATGGCTGGAGAAAAATATAAAAAATCTTTAGGTATAATGGTGTCAACAAGACAAGAGATAGATTTTTATTCTAATTTAGGATTTAATGTAATAGCTGTTGGAACAGAAATGAATCTTTTAGCGAATAAAATTTCAGATTTAATAAAAAATAAGAGTTAAATTAATGAATTTTTTTTTAGGAATTTCTTCAGACTTGTTAACAAATGAAGGTAAGCCATGTTTTGGAGAACAACCATTAGAAGCTATCTATAAAGAAAATAAAATCCTTATTGAATGGATGGATCCGAGTATTCAAATTTTATCAGAAAAAGAAACTTCAAAATATGATGCAATATTATTAAATTCACCTAAATTAACTAAAGAAAGCATTAATCCAAAAAACAACAAACTCAAGATTGTTTCAAGGTTTGGTGTTGGTTATGATTCTGTAGATTTAGATGTTTTAAAAAAAAATAGAGTTGTACTTACTAATACACCTAATGCTGTTAGAAGACCTGTAGCTGTTGCTTCTTTAACAATGATATTATCATTATCGTCAAAACTCATGATTAAAGATAATTTGTTAAGAGAAGGTCGTTGGCACGAACGTATAGAACATATGGGTGTTGGTTTAACAAATAAAACACTTGGTTTAGTTGGCTTTGGTAGAATTGGTAGAGAGTTTGTAAAGATTTCAAAAATACTATTTAAAAAAGTAATATGTTATGACCCTTTTATTGGCAAAGAGGAGATGAAAAATTTACAAGTAGACAAGGTTGATTTTAATGAAATAGCTAAAACAAGTGATTTTTTAGTTGTTTTATGTGATCTCAATGAAAGTACCAGAGGTATGATTGATAGTACTTTTTTAAATAAAATGAAAAGTAATTCATATATAATTAACTTATCAAGAGGTCCTGTTATTAATGAGAATGACCTAATTGATTCTTTAAAACAAAATAAAATTGCAGGAGTTGGATTAGATGTAATGACGAATGAACCAATAGAAGAAAGCAATGAATTAATAAAATTAAAAAATACAATATTAACACCTCATTCATTGTGTTGGACTGATGAGTGTTTTAATTCTATCGCTGCAGAGGCAATCTCTTCGATATTGGATTTTTATCATAATAGAAAAATATTAAATAGAGTAATTTAAGCGGCTTTATTTTTTAAATACTGAGAAATAATTGCGAAAGCGCTTTCTTCTGATTTACTCCCTCTTAACTTATCAGTAATATCAGAGTTTCTCAGAAGCCTTGACACTTGAGCAAGTGTTTGTAAATTTTCAGATTTACTTACTTCAGGTAGTATCAAAAAAACAATAATATCTACAGGGTTATTGTCCAAGGCTTCAAAGTCAAGACCTTTTGAAAGTATAGAAACAATGCAAGATGGTTTTCTTATTTGTTTATCTTGTACATGAGGAATTGCTATCCCGTTTCCTATGGTAGTAGTGCCGATTTTTTCTCTTTTAATAAGATTATTAAGCAATAAATTTTTATTTATATTAAAATTTTCAAAAGATTTAATACAAATTTTATCAAAAACCATTTTTTTACTGCTTGGGTTTTCGATCAACAAGAATGAATTCGGATTTAATAACTCTTCTAAATTTAACATAAATATACTCGCTAGTTATACGTAACTATGGTAAATATTTTGTCAAGTTATAATTGATTATATTGTAAATGATTTACCTAAATAAACATTTCTAACATTTTGATCATTTTTTATTTCAAAAGGATTTCCTTTAAGTAAAATTTTTCCATCATACAATACATAAGCCCTATCAACGATGTCTAGAGTGTCTTTTACATTATGATCAGTAATTAAAACACCTATTTTTCTCTGTTTTAAGTATCCTATCAAATTTTTTAAATCTTGAATGGCTATAGGGTCAATGCCAGAAAAAGGTTCATCTAATAAAACATGAGTTGGATTAGAAGCAATACATCTAGCTATCTCAACTCTTCGTCGTTCTCCTCCAGACAAAGTAATTCCAAGTGAAGATCTTATTTTTGTAATATTGAATTCAACTAATAAGTCCTCTAGAATTTGATATCTTTTATGATTATCTAATTCTTTAGTCTCAATTATAGATAATAAATTATCTTCAACGGACAAACCTTTAAATATAGACATTTCTTGAGGAAGATAACCTAAACCAATTCTTGCTCGTTCATAAACTGGATAGCCAGTAATATCAGTTTTCCCAACATTTACTTTTCCTTTATCAGGTTTTATTAATCCTGCAATAATGTAAAAACATGTTGTTTTTCCAGCACCATTTGGTCCCAATAAACCTACTACTTCTCCAATATCTAGATCAATGCTAACGTTATCAAGAACCTTTATTTTTTTGTAAGTTTTACTTAAATTTTTAGCAACTAACCTTTTATCAGAATATATAGTATTAGTTTTCTTAATAGGTTGAATCGTTTGAATTTGTTTTAAAAATTCAAGTTGTTCTTTCAAAGTTGTCAGTTTGATCTCCTATATTATTCATTAATTGGTGAAAAAACACCTTTTACTCTTTTCGATTTGCTACTTTCAATTTTGCTTTTACGTGTTTTTAAATTCATATAACCTTTTTCTCCTGTTAATACACTCGTATCTCTTTTAATAATTACATTACCATTTAAAGAAATTATATTTGTTTTATTATCATATTTAGCTGAATTAGATGTGATTGTCTCTGATTTTGTCTCGATTTTGACTTTTCCTTGAGCATACGCTGAAATCAATATGTTATTAGTTTTATCAAATTTGGCATTAATTTTTTTTGAAGATATGGAGATAGGACCACTCAAAAAAAGTTTTACATCACCTTCACTTTTTGCAATTTTATCTATGTCATTAAAAGAAATAAATTTTTTGGATAATAATCTAAATTTTTTTGATTCTACAGATTGATTATTACCTTTTAAAATAATGAATTTATTTTTAAAATCGTATTTGGCATTACCAGATTTTGCTATAGTGTTGTTATTAATAATAATTACATCACCATTTGCTTCAATATGTGTCAAACTTGAACTTTTTGTTTTACTCATAAACGCAGTAATCTTTTGAGCATTAATTGAAAATTTTCCCTTTGATGCCTTAGCATTACCAGAAGCAACGTAAATTTTTTGTTTTTCGAAATATTCAATTGACTTATCGGCTTCAACATTAAATTGATTTAGATTTTGATCAGCCAAAGCGGATTTGAAATTAATTAAAATTACTAAATATAAAATAATATTTTTATTTATAATTATTTTCATATCAATTTATAGTTAGTTTAGCTTTGCCTGACACTTTTATGTATTCACCAAAATTTTTTAGGCTTAAACTAGATCCTTGTATTTTTGAATTATTGATTTGAATTTTTACAGGTGAATTGGTGAACATATATCCTGTCTCAAAAATTCCTGTAAGATCTTCGGTTTTTAAAACAAATTTTTTATTATCATTATGAATATTTACATCTTTATTGAGTTTAAACTTTGTATAATTATTTATTATATATCCATAATTCGAAGTTATTTTTGTTACGTTATTTTCGTTTAAAATCTTGGTAATAGGATTTATCAATTTTATAAGTTTTTTTTCTTTATCTTCTTCCATTAAATCTGCGACAATTTTGATTTTATTACCATTCGGTTGATTTTGTTGAATGTTCACTCCAATTGTTTTGCCTTCTTTTGAGGTATCGATATCCTTGATTTTTTCAGAGTTAATTTGTTTATTTCTATTAATATAATTAAATGCAAGAATAAATATGATAAACACAATTAAAATAATAAAAATAGCTTTTGAATTAAATTTATATTGCATCTTAGTGAGCAAATATATCTAATTCATTAAATCCTTCCAAATCCAATTTAACACGTGTTTTCAAACTTTCAAAGCATTCAAGTGCTAAATTCATTTTACCCTCTCTGTTTAGGAGTTCATCTAATTCTATTTTTAATTTATGAAGAAATAAAACATCTTGTGCAGCATATGCTAATTGATCTTTAGATAATGTATTTGCGCCCCAATCCGAGGTTTGATTAAATTTATCAATTTCAATATTAAGAAGATCTTTACATAAATCCTTTAAACTATGTTTTGCACCAAAAGTCCTAGATAATTTAGAAGCTATTTTTGTACAATATATTGGTCCTAAAACAGGACAAACATTTTTATTGAGCATAGCCAAATCAAATCTTCCAAAATGAAAAATCTTTGTAATGTTGTTATTTTGCAATAATTTAATCAAGTTAAAGGGTTTTTCTTTTGATTTTTTTGGTAATTGCAACAAATGTGCAATATTATCTCCAGAACAGACTTGTACTAAACATAGTCTATCTCTATTCAAATTTAATCCCATGGTTTCTGTGTCAATTGCAACTATCTTTTTAAATTTTAAAGTTGCTGGAAAATCATTCTTGTATAATTTATAGTTCATTATAATAGTATTAATATAATTTAGAGTAGATTTGAATGCAAAACTTTCTTAAAAATAAAAAATTCTTAATTCTTGGTGGATCAGGATTTGTAGGTAAATACATCACTCAAAATCTTTTAGCAAAAGGAGCTAGGGTTGTTGTTTTAACAAGAAATTCAAATAAAATTAAGTCGTTAAAAGTTTCTGGGTACCCAGGGCAATTAGAGATTATATCTGGAAATATTTTTGAAGATGGTTTGTTAGAGTTATTAATTAAAGATAAATATGCAGTAATAAATTTATGTGGAGTATTATATGAAAAGCATAAGAATGAATTTAATATAATTCATAATTTTTTACCTGAAATGATAAGTAAATTATGCAAAAAATATAAAATTAAAAAATTTATTCACATATCAGCACTCGGAGTATCAAAAGACTCATCAAGTAATTACTCTGTAACAAAAGCACTTGGCGAAGAAAATATAAAGAAAAATTTTAAATCTTCTATAATTTTAAGGCCTTCTATTATTTTTGGTATTGGTGACAATTTTTTTGGTTTGTTTTCTAAAATATCTAAATTTGCTCCAGTCATCCCAATTATTGGGCCTAATACAATGTTTCAACCAGTTTATGTGAATGATGTCGCATTAGCAGTTATCGAAACACTTAAAATTAACAACAATAAACCTAAAATTTTTAACATTTGTGGTCCAAAACAATATTCTTTTTATGAATTAATCAAAATTTTACTCTCCTTTCTTAAACGAAAAAGAATTCTGATTAAAGTAAATCCAAAACTAATGATGTTTCCTGGGTTGGTTTTGCAGAATTTTCCAAACCCACCATTTACATATGATCAAATGAAACTTCTTTTAAAAGACAATGTATCAGATGGACTTTATCCAGAATTAGAAGATTTAAAAATTAAACCAGTTTTGCTAGACACTAAGCTTAAAGAATTAATAAATTTTTACAGTTAATTAAAATATACAAACAGTAAAATAACTAAGCCTAGAAAAACTCTATATATGACAAATATTTTCAGAGATATTCTTTCTATATAATTCATAAATAATTTAATTGTAGTTAGAGCTACAATAAAAGTTAATATTATTCCAATTAAATACTCCTCATAAAAAATAAATTCATCATTAATGTATAATTTAATCATTTCAAAAGTAGTTGCTGAAATGATTACAGGTATAGATAAAAATAAAGAAAATTTAGAAGAATTAAATCGATTATATCCAAGAAATCTTCCTGCAGTTATTACTACTCCTGAACGACTAACACCAGGGATAATTGCTAATGCTTGAAAAACGCCTATTAAAAAGGCATCTTTTAAATTAATTTCTTTTTTTGTTATTTTTTTAAAATCAGATAAACCTAATAAAACTCCAAATAGAAGAGTTGTCCATCCTATTAAAATAATTGCATTGCCGAAATCTAGTTTTATTAAAGTTATAAATACACCGAATATTATGACTGGAATAGTACCTATTAACATCAATTTTATAAACATTATGCTTAAGGATTTATTTTTATAATGAAAAAGATTTTTCATATAAAAAATTAAATCTTTTTTTAAATAATATAAAACAGCTAAAAGACATCCGAAATGCAGGCAGACATCGAAAGATCTTCCTTGATAAGGATTTTCATTAAAAAATGGAATTAATATCAAATGTGCACTAGATGATATTGGAAGAAACTCTGTGATTCCTTGAATTATTGATAAAATGATTAAAAAAGTTAGGGACATAAACTTTATTTTTCCATTAAAATATGATATTAAAATAAATTCTTCGTAGTGGAATTATTAATATAATAATTCTTGATATTAAAGTTTAAATTATTAATTAAATTATAGTTGTATGAAAAAAGAAATATTTAAAAGAATTGGCTTTCCTGAAAAAAAAGGTCTTTACGATCCATCTTTTGAAAAAGATGCCTGTGGTTTTGGATTTATTGCTGATATCAATAATGAGCCAAAACATGAAATTGTTCATCAAGCCCTTGATATAGTCCACAAATTAGATCATCGTGGAGCAATTGGCGCCGATCCATTAGCAGGTGATGGAGCAGGAATTCTTATACAATTACCCGATAAATTTTTTAGAGATTATTTTAAAAGTCAGAAAATTTCTTTACCTGAGTTAGGTTATTATGCTGTTGGTATGGTTTTTTTACCAAATGACATAACAAGATCAAGTATTGCACAAAAAGCCGTTGAACAAGCCATTTCAGATGAAGGTCAAATATTTATTGGTTGGAGGGATGTACCAACTGACGATACAGTACTTGGTAAATCTGTTATAAATAATAAACCTATTATCAAACAATTTTTTATTCAAAGAAGTAGCAAATGTAAAGATGAGAACCATTTTCAAAGAAAGCTGTATGTTATTAGAAAGACTGTCCATAAAAAAATTCATCAAAGTAATTTGTTAGAATGGGAAGATTTTTACATCGTATCACTCTCAACTAGAACTATTGTATTCAAGGGAATGGTATTAGCTCCAAATTTATCTAAATTTTATGTTGATTTTCAAGACACTAAATTTGAAACTGCAATTGCTCTGTTCCATCAAAGATTTTCAACAAACACTTTTCCATCCTGGCGTTTAGCTCAACC
The DNA here is from genome assembly GCA_902590245.1 of uncultured SAR116 cluster alpha proteobacterium. Classification (GTDB taxonomy): domain Bacteria; phylum Pseudomonadota; class Alphaproteobacteria; order Puniceispirillales; family Marisalimonadaceae; genus TMED54. Next base: position 69,439 of record CACIWG010000002.1, read on the forward strand.
ATTTAGATATTTATGTCATAATGGAGAAATTAATACAGTTAAAGGAAACATCAATTGGATGAACTCCAGAAAACACAGTATGAAATCTAAAACACTTGGTGATGATTTAGATAAACTTTGGCCAATAATTGAAAATTCACCATCTGATTCTTCAACATTTGATAATGCTTTAGAATTATTAGTTATGGGAGGATACTCTCTACCACACGCAATGATGCTCATGATTCCTGAAGCTTGGAAAGATAATGACTCTATGGACACCGAGAGAAAAGCTTTTTATGAGTATTATTCAGCACTTATTGAACCATGGGATGGTCCAGCCGCAATGGCATTTACCGATGGAAAACAAATTGCTGCGACCTTAGATAGAAATGGATTAAGACCTGCGAGATATATAGTTACTGATGATAATTTGATTATTATGGCATCTGAAGTAGGTGTCCTACCCGAAATACCAGAAGAAAAGATTGTAAAAAAATGGAGATTACAACCAGGAAAGATGCTTTTGGTGGATTTAGAAAAAAATAAAATAATATCCGACGAAGACTTGAAAGATGATTTGAAAAGAAAACACCCATACGGAGGATGGCTTAAGTCTAACCAAATATTACTCTCTGATGTTCCCAAAGAAATCGGACCAATGACACCAGATGAGAAATCACTTTTAAATCTACAAAAGGCTTTTGGTTACACACAAGAAGACTTAAAATTTTTTCTTGAACCTATGATCAAATCTGGAGAAGATCCAATTGGGTCAATGGGTAGAGACATCCCATTAGCTGCATTATCTAACAAAAGTAGGTTGTTATATGATTATTTTTTTCAAAATTTTGCTCAAGTAACTAATCCACCTATTGATCCCATAAGAGAAGAACTGGTAATGTCTTTGGTCAGTTTTATTGGCCCTAGACCTAATTTACTAGATCTGACATCTGGTGGTAAACAAAAAAGATTAGAAGTTGATCAACCCATATTAACGAATACAGATCTAGAGAGAATTAGAAGAATTGAAAATCATTTGTCCGGGTCATTTAAAACATTAACCTTAAGTATCTGCTATAAAAAAGACAAAAATACAGTTGATATAGATGGCATAATATCTTCATTATGTAGTAAGGCTGAAAAAGCAGTTAGTGAAAATGACTATAATATTTTAATTCTGTCAGATAGAAACGTTGATGAAGATCACATTGCCTTACCCGCATTATTAGCAACAGGAGCTGTTCATCATCATCTTATAAAAAAAGGTTTAAGAACTGACGTGGGTATTGTTGTTGAAACTGGTGAAGCTCGAAGGGTTCATGATATTTGTCTTCTAGCTGGATATGGAGCTGAAGCTATAAATCCATATCTAGCTTTTTACACTTTATCAAATATTATTTCAAAAAGTAAAATTAATGTTTTAGAAGATGAGGCATCAAAAAAATATATTAAAGCTCTTAATAAAGGCATGCTTAAAGTTATGTCTAAAATGGGAATATCTACATTTCAATCTTATTGTGGTGCTCAAATTTTTGATGCAGTTGGTTTGAGTTCAAATTTAGTTGAAAAATTTTTTACCGGTACTGCAACTCGGATTGAGGGTGTAAACCTTAAAGAAATTCAAAGTGAAACTGAAGAAAGACATTTGAATGCATTTAAAAATAATTTTGAATATGATAATGTTTTAAATATAGGTGGTGATCTTAGTTTTAGATTAAACGGTGAAAACCATGTATGGACACCTGAAACAATTGGAATGCTTCAACATGCAGTTAGAAGTGCCGATTATTCTATTTTTAAAAAATATTCTAATAAGATTAACAATCAAACAGAAAATTTTAAAAGTCTCAGAGGTTTATTTAAGTTTAAAAATATAAATAAACCAATAAATATAGATGAGGTTGAACCAACATCTGAAATTGTAAAGAGATTTGCAACTGGTGCCATGTCTTTAGGCTCTATTTCAACAGAAGCGCATTCTACTCTTGCTATTGCTATGAATAGATTAGGTGGGAGATCCAATACTGGAGAAGGTGGTGAAGAACCATCAAGGTTTAAAGAACTGCCTAATGGTGATTCAATGAAATCAAGAATTAAGCAGGTTGCATCTGGTAGATTCGGCGTGACAACTGAGTATTTGGTAAATTCCACTGATATTCAAATTAAAATGGCTCAAGGAGCAAAGCCTGGTGAAGGAGGTCAATTACCAGGACATAAAGTTGACAAATTTATTGCTAAAGTTAGACATTCAACTCCTGGTGTTGGATTGATATCACCACCGCCTCATCATGATATTTATTCAATTGAAGATTTAGCTCAACTTATATTTGATTTAAAAAATGTAAATCCTGAAGCTAGGATTTCTGTAAAGCTTGTATCTGAGGTAGGTGTTGGCACTGTAGCTGCTGGAGTAAGTAAAGCACATGCTGATCATGTTACAATCTCAGGGCATGATGGTGGAACAGGAGCCAGTCCATTAACATCTGTTCTAAATGCTGGAGGTCCCTGGGAGATTGGTTTATCAGAAACTCATCAAACTTTAGTAACAAATGGTTTAAGAGGGAGAATAGCTGTACAAGTTGATGGTGGATTAAGAACAGGTAGAGATGTTGTAATTGGGGCAATTTTGGGTGCTGATGAATTTGGTTTTGCCACAGCAGCATTAATATCCGAGGGATGTATAATGATGAGAAAATGTCATTTGAACACCTGCCCAGTTGGGGTTGCAACTCAAGATCCTGAATTAAGAAAAAATTTTACAGGTCAACCTGATCATGTAGTTAATTTTTTTGTATTTATAGCTGATGAAGTCAGAGAAATTATGGCAGAGCTTGGAATTAATAAATTTGATGATCTCATTGGACAAAGAAAATACTTAGATTTTGAAGTGGCAAAAAACCACTGGAAAGCCCATAATCTTGACTTGTCTGATGTCATTTTTGAAATAGAAAATAATGAGAATATAAGTATCTATAATAATGAGCATCAAGATCACAGCCTTGAGAAAATTTTAGATCATACTCTTATTAGAGATTCCAAAGATGCTTTAGAAAATAAAAAAAGAGTTTATTTAAAATACAATATTTTCAATATAGATAGAACAGTTGGAGGAATGCTATCAGGACAAGTAGCTTTAAAATATGGTCATGAAGGGTTGCCAAAAAATACCATAAATATAGATTTTTCTGGTAATGCTGGTCAAAGTTTTGGTGCTTGGTTAGCCAAAGGAATAACATTAAGTTTATCTGGTGATGCTAATGACTATGTTGGCAAGGGGTTGTCAGGTGGGATCATATCAATCAAAAAAAATATAAATAGCAAATTAATTTCTGATCAAAATATTATTGCTGGAAACACTCTGCTTTATGGTGCTATTTCAGGTGAGTGTTATATTAATGGCGTAGTTGGTGAAAGATTTGCTGTCAGAAATTCTGGAGCAACTGCTATTGTTGAAGGTTGTGGTGATCATGGAGCAGAATACATGACAGGTGGTGTAGTTGTAATTTTAGGTCAAACTGGAAGAAATTTTGCTGCAGGAATGTCTGGAGGTGTTGCATATATATATGATAAAAATGATGAATTTATAAAAAAATGCAATATGGCTATGGTAGAAGTAGATATATTAAAAAGAGCAAATTTAAATGATGATTTTAATGAGGAATTAATTGATAAAAACTTGTTAGATTTTGATGAGATTAGATTAAAAAAAATAATACAAAATCATGTTAAGATGACAAGTAGCGTAAAAGGTAAGGATATTTTAAGTAATTGGGATAAGGAGGTTTCTAATTTTAAAAAAGTTATGCCAACTGAATTTAAACGTGTTCTTACAAGTTATAAAAAAGATAATATGAGTAAGGTTGCAGGAGAATAAAATGGGTAATCCAACAGGATTTTTAGAAATTGATAAAAAAGAGAGAAATTATGAAGATCCGAAAGATCGACTTAAACATTTTAAGGAGTTTATTGTTCCATTAACTAATGAAGAAGTTTCTAAACAAGGTTCTAGATGCATGGACTGCGGGATACCCTATTGTCATCAAGGATGCCCCGTTAACAATCTTATACCTGATTGGAATGATTTGGTTTATAAGCATGAATGGAAAAAAGCATTAGACACATTACATTCAACCAATAATTTTCCAGAATTTACTGGTAGAATTTGTCCTGCTCCATGTGAAGCTGCGTGTACCCTTAATTTAACAGACAATCCTGTGTCAATAAAAACTATTGAATGTTCAATTGTAGATTATGGTTGGGAAAAAGGTTGGATAAAACCCCAGCTCCCAAAAAAACATACCGATAAAAAAGTAGCAATTATTGGTTCTGGACCAGCTGGATTAGCATGTGCACAGCAATTAGCAAGATTAGGACATAGTGTTGTAGTATATGAAAAAAATGAAAGAATTGGTGGTCTTCTTAGAATAGGGATCCCTGATTTTAAAATGGAAAAAACATTAATTGATAGAAGAATAGCACAAATGCAATCAGAAGGTGTTCAATTCAAAACTAACAGTGAAATAGGTAATACTATTTCTACTAATCAAATAATTGATAACTTTGATGCTGTTTCCGTATGTATTGGTAGTGAAGTTCCAAGAAATCTAGAAGTTAAAGGTCGAAATTTGAAGGGTATTCATTTTGCAATGGATTTTCTATCACAACAAAATGATATGGTGGCTGGAAAAACAATTTCTAAAGATATACTTATTTCAGCTAAAGGGAAAAAAGTACTTGTTATTGGTGGAGGTGATACTGGTTCTGACTGTGTTGGTACTTCGAATAGACAAGGTGCAACATCCGTTCATCAGTTAGAATTGTTACCTCAACCTCCAGTTAACGAAAATAAACAATTAACTTGGCCTAATTGGCCAATGAAATTAAGAACTTCTACTTCTCATCAAGAAGGTTGCGAAAGACAATGGTCAATTTTAACAAAATCATTTGAAGGTAATGAAAATGGTGAAGTCACGAAACTTATTTGTGTTGAAGTTGAATGGAAAAAAAGTGAAGATGGATCTATGAAAATGATTGAAGTAGAAGACTCTGAATTTGAGATTGAAGCTGATATTGTTCTTCTTGCAATGGGATTTGTTCATCCAATACATGAAGGTTTAGTTAATAATTTAAGTCTAAAATTAGACCAGAGAGGTAATGTTGAAGCTGATGAGATAAGTTTTAAAACATCATCTGATAAAGTTTTTGTAGCAGGTGATTGTAGAAGAGGACAGTCACTAGTCGTTTGGGCTATTAGTGAAGGACGTAAATGTGCAGAACGAATAGATAATTTTCTTAAAGAGAAATAATTTTTTTTTATAAATGAATAAATTATTTCATTATTTCTTATGTCCTTCATCAAGATTTACAAGAATTATACTAACTGAAAAAAAAATAGATTTTGATTTATTTATCGAAAATTTTTCTGATCCAACTGAAGATTACTTATTCAAGAATCCAGCTGGTTTCTTTCCAGTTTTATATACATCTTTTAATGAAAGTATAGTTGGATCATTAGTTATTGTAGAGTATCTTCAAAATTTAATGCTCCCACCTACATTAATGATTAAGAAAAATGAAAATGAAATTAGAAGATTACTTTTTTGGTTTGAAACAAATTTTAAAAATGAAGTTATTATTCCATTACTAAAAGAAAAAGTTTTTAAAAGGTTTGAAAAAAATTCTTTGCCTAGTAGCCATGTTATCAGAACTGCTAGATCAAATCTAAAATATCATATGCAATATTTTGATTATATAATTAAAGAAAATGATTATTTTGTTGATGATAATTTGACCTATGTAGATTTATTTTATGGAGCTAGTATAACAGTTTTAGATTATATAGATGAATTAAATTTTTTTGAGTTTGAAAAATTAAAAAATTTGTACTCAATCGTAAAATCAAGACCAAGTTTTAAAAAAATATTAGCTGATAGAATTATAGGTGTTAATCCACACTCGGATTATCTTAAATTAGATTATTAACTTTTTGATATTTTATGTAAGAGCATCTTGATTGTTTCTATTTCGTTAATTTTAGATAATCTATGTTCCCCATTTTTTTCTAGTATTAATTTAACATCACTTGATTTAGTTATCTTTTTCAAAACCTTTTCACTTAATCTAAATGGTACTTCAGTGTCCATTATTCCATGATATAAATAAACACTTCCTTGAAATTTTATTGGAGAATTCAACACGAGGTTTTTTTCTCCGTCTTTAATGAATTCGTAACTAATCTCTAAATCTTCACTTAATGAAAACTCATTGTTAATAATTACTTCTTCTTTTTTTTGATCAGACAAAGTGTCCCAAATAAGCTCTTTTGTAAAATCTGGTGCTACGGCAAGACCTATTAAAGAGTGAACATTTACTAATTTATTTTTTGCTAACGCTAACATGATCCATCCCCCCATAGATGAACCAACTAGAATTTGTGGACCTTTAGTTAATTTAGTAATTATAGTTTTAGCATCTAGTATCCAGTCAGTTATTACAAAGTCTTTAAATTTTCCAGATGAAATTCCATGACCTGAATAGTCAAATCTTAGAAATGAGTGATTATTTTTTATTGCCCATTGTTCAAGTGCAATAGCTTTTTGACCAGTCATATCTGATTTTAAACCTGATAAGAAAACTATTCCTAATTTTTTCCCATCAATTTTATTGTATGCAATAGTTCGATTATAATTTGTTTTTAAAAATTTTGTCATGTATATAGATTGCATAGAATATGTTAAATAACAAAATAATATTGCAAATAGTTCCTGCCCTCAACAATGGTGGAGTTGAAAGAGGCGTTATTGAAACATCAAAATTTCTTGTTAAAAATAATAATAAATCTATCATAATATCGTCTGGTGGAATTTATGAGCATTTAATCTCAAGACATGGAGGAATTTTATATAAATTAGATATTCATTTAAAGAACCCTATAAAATGGAAAAAATTAAGAACAAAAGTAGAAGAAATAATAAAAAAAGAAAAAGTTGATTTGATTCATGTCTGTTCAAGAGTCCCAGCATGGATTACATATCCCATAGCAGAAAATTTAAAAATTCCATTTGTTACATCTGTACATGGTAGATTAAGAAATCAGAATTTTTTAAAAAATTATTACAATAGTATTTTGATCAAAGGTGACGTGATAATTGCAATCTCAAAACACATCAAGGATAATATTATAAATGTATTCCCTAATGTAAAAAATAAAGTATCGATTGTTTATAGAGGTGTTGATTTAGAAAACTTTAATTTAAATAATATTTCAAATACTAGGATAGTGAACCAAGCTAAGATGTTAGGAGTTCGAGACGGCAGCCCCGTAATTTTAATGGCATCAAGACCTAAAGCTTGGAAAGGGCATTTAATATTTATTAAAGCTTTATCAAAAGTCAAAATAGATTATCAATGTTTCTTAATAGGTGCACTTGATGGAGATGAAAAATTTAAAAGTGATATTTATAAAAAAATATCTGAATATAATCTTGGAGATAAAGTAAAATTAACAAAATCAACAAATGATATTCAGTCAGCCTTTGTGTTAAGTGATATAGTAGTAATGCCATCTATTGATCCAGAACCGTTTGGTAGAATAATAATTGAGGCCCAGGCATTAAAAAAAATTGCAATAGGTTTTAATCATGGTGGTATATCTGAGAGTATCATAGATAATAAGACAGGTCTTTTAGCAAAACCCTTAGACGTAAATGATTTAGGAAAAAAAATTGAAACTGCATTAAAATTGAATAAAACTCAACGTAATATTATAAATAAAAATGCTATAAAGATTTTAAAAGACAAATTTAGCTTAGAGAAAATGTGTACTGATACTTTAAATTTGTATAAAAATTGCATAGATAAATATAATTAATTATGAAAAATAACATCAATATTAAATTACCAAGTGGGGATATCAAATCATACCAAAATAAGATTACCCCTTTAGATATTGCTGCAGAGATATCAATATCTTTAAAAAAAAATGCCATTATTTCAAAGGTTAATAATCAATTATGGGATTTAGAAAGAACAATTGATTTTGATTGTGATTTGGAAATTATCACAAAAAAAAATAATGAACTACTTGAAGTTTTAAGACATGATGCTGCCCATGTAATGGCCGAAGCAGTTTTAGAATTATATCCAAATACTCAAATAACTATTGGCCCAGCTATTGATGATGGTTTTTATTACGATTTTTACAAAAAAGAAAATTTTACTCTAAAAGATTTAGAATTAATTGAAAAAAGAATGCATGAAATTGTCGATCGAAATGAAGAAATTATTCGAGAAGTCTGGACACGAGAAGAGGCGATTAATTTTTTTAAAAAAAACAATGAAAAATTTAAATTAGAATTAATTGACGACATACCAGATGATCAAGAGATATCTTTTTACAAGCAAGGTAATTTTATTGATTTATGTAGAGGTCCACATTTCAAATTTACTAAAATGCTTGGGCATGCATTTAAATTAACTAAATTAGCTGGTGCATATTGGAGAGGCGATAGTAATAATGAGACACTTCAAAGAATTTATGGGACTGCATTTTTTACTCAAATAGATCTAGACAATTATTTACTAATGTTAGAAGAGGCTGAGAAAAGAGATCATCGTAAATTAGGAAAAAAACTTCAATTATTTCATATGCAAGAAGAGGCTGCTGGATCAGTGTTTTGGCATCCAAAAGGCTGGTCAATATATCTTGAAATTGAAGCTTATATGAGAAGAAAACTTGCTATTCATAATTATAACGAAGTCAAAACACCACAAGTGATTGATAGAACATTATGGGAAAAATCTGGTCATTGGGATAAATTTAAAGAAAATATGTTTATGGTTGAAGGCGAGAGTAATAAAGTTCTAGCCTTGAAACCTATGAATTGCCCTGGACATGTTCAAATTTTCAAACAAGGAGTTAAATCTTATAAGGAATTGCCGATTAGAATGTCAGAATTTGGCTCATGTCATAGAAACGAACCTTCAGGAGCACTCCATGGAATTATGAGAGTAAGACAGTTTACTCAAGATGATGCTCACATTTTTTGCACTGATGAACAAATAACAGATGAATCATTAATTTTTTGTGATTTATTGAGGGAAATTTATAAAGACTTTGGCTTTGATAAATTAAAAGTAAAGTTCTCTGATAGGCCAGAAGTGAGAGCTGGTAGTGATAAAGTTTGGGATAAAGCCGAAAAGGCTCTTATAGAAGCTGTTAATAAAGCACAATTAGAGTATGATTTAAATCCTGGTGAAGGAGCATTTTATGGTCCGAAATTGGAGTTTGTTCTTATTGATGCAATTGGTAGAGAATGGCAATGTGGAACGTTACAAATGGATTTTGTTTTACCTGAAAGACTTGGAGCCACTTATATTGATCATAATGGTGAGAAGAAAAATCCGGTAATGTTACATAGAGCTATTTTAGGCTCTATGGAGAGATGGTTAGGTATTTTAATAGAGCAGTACTCTGGAAGATTTCCACTATGGTTGACACCTGTTCAGGTTTTTGTATGTACAATTACTGAAAAAGCAAACGAATACGCCTTGGGATTAATAAATGTGTTAGAAAATAATAATATAAGATGCGATATTGATCTTAGAAATGAAAAGATTGGATATAAAATTCGAGAACATTCAGAAAATGGATGTCCAATTATTTTAATTGTAGGTGAAAAAGAGAAAGATAGTAATACTGTTGCAATTCGAAGACTAGGATCGAATAATCAAGATTTCAAATTATTTAAAGATTTTATTAAAGAAATTAAGGTTGAAATTAAACCACCAGATTTAGTTTGAAAATTTTTTTAAACAGTATATTTTATAACAACAATAGTAGGAGATATTAGTATAAACGATTCAAAACCTAGCTTTTCAGCTAAAGACGGACCAAGAATTAATCAATCAATTTCAGCTCAACAGGTCCGATGTATAGATTCTCAAGGTAAACAATTAGGTATACTATCAATTAATGATGCATTAAAAGAAGCAAAATCAGTTGGACTTGATTTAGTAGAGATACAGCCAAATGTTTCACCACCTGTGTGTAAAATATTAGATTATGGTAAATACAAATATGTATCGCAAAAAAGAAAAAATGAAGCTAGAAAAAAGCAAAAAACTATAGATGTTAAAGAAATAAAGTTGCGTCCTAATATAGATTCTCATGATTTTAATGTAAAAATTAAATCAGTAAAAAAATTTCTTGAAAATGGTGATAAAGTTAAAATTACTCTAAGATTTAGAGGTAGAGAAATGGTTCATCAAGAACTTGGAAGCAATGTTCTTGATAGAGTTAAAGATGAAACTGACGCATTTAGCAAAATTGAGGCATTACCAAAGTTAGAAGGTAGACAAATGGTAATGGTCTTAGCTCCTAAATGAAAATATATATATTTATGTTGATTAGTTAATAACCATTGTATATAAGCAAAATGGAGAATTATTTATGTCTAAATTGAAAACTAAAAGTGGTGCAAAAAAAAGGTTTAAAGTTACATCTTCTGGTAAAATAAAATCAGGTGCAGCATTCTTAAGTCATAATCTTAGAAGAAGGTCTCAAAAAATGAAGAGACAGGCCAGAGGTACAATGATACTTAGTGATGCAGACACAAAAATAGTAAAACAATTCTTACCATATTCTTAATGGAGTTATTCAATGTCAAGAGTTAAAAGAGGCGTTACTAAGCACGCTAGACATCAAAAGGTTTTAAAGGCTGCTAAAGGTTATTATGGTGCTAGAAGAAAGTTATTTGGTGTAGCTCTTCAAGCCGTAGAAAAAGCTAGCGCTTATGCGTATAGAGATAGAAGGGTTAATAAAAGAAATTTTAGATCCCTTTGGGTTCAAAGAATAAATGCAGGTGTTAGACAATTTGACATGAAATATTCTACATTTATTAATGGTTTAAAGAAAAAAGGTATTGAGATTGACAGAAAAATACTTTCAGAATTAGCCGTAAATGAACCAGATACATTCAAATTATTGGTAGATAAAGTAAAAAACTAACTTCTTTTTTAATCATATTTTTCTATGAGTGATGATATAAAAGATAAAATCGAATTAATTGCTGAAGAATCAATTTCTAAGATTAGCAAATCACAAAATTTAAATGAACTAGAAGAAATAAGATTATTTTATTTAGGTAAAAAAGGTTTAATAACATCTTTTTTAAAAACGATGAAAGATTTTGAACAATCCAAAAGGATTGAAATTGGAAAAAAACTAAATTTACTTAAAAATAAATTAATTAATAATATTGAAGACAAAAAACGTAATTTAAATGATAAATTAATACAACAAAAACTCTCCGAAGAAAAAATTGATATAACATTAGAAAATGATCACGAACAATTTGGTACATTGCATCCTTTATCAAAAACTATTGAAGAAATTTCTGCTATTTTTGCGAATATGGGATTTTATATAGAAGATGGACCTGATATTGAGACTGATTACTATAATTTTACAGCTTTAAATATTCCCCTTGAGCACCCTGCAAGACAAGAACATGACACATTTTATCTTCAACCAAATTCTGAAGGAACAAGAAAGGTATTAAGAACCCACACTAGTCCAGTTCAAATTAGGACATTAGAAAAAATTAATATTGATCAAGAAAAAGAAATCCGTGTAATTGTTCCCGGAAGGACTTACAGATCTGATCACGATGCAACGCATTCTCCAATGTTTCACCAATGTGAAGGATTAGTAATAGGTGAAGATATTAATATGAGTCATTTGAAAGGTACTTTAATTGAATTTTTAAAAGTCTATTTCAATAGTAATAACCTTTCTGTAAGATTTAGACCAAGTTTCTTTCCGTTTACTGAGCCATCAGCAGAAGTTGATATAGGTTATAAAAAACTCTCTGATGGAACACTTGATATTGGACAAGGAGATAATTGGCTTGAAGTATTAGGATCAGGAATGGTTCACCCAAATGTTCTAGAAGGTGTAGGTATTGATCCAAGTAAATATCAAGGATTTGCTTTTGGAATGGGTTTGGAACGACTGACTATGTTAAAATATAATATACCAGACTTAAGGCCTTTTTATGATAGTGACTTAAGATGGTTAAAACATTATGGTTTCCTTGGTATTAATGAGGTAAATTTACATTCTGGTTTAAATGGTGTATTTTCATGAAATTCACTTTTTCATGGTTAAAAGATCATTTGAATACATCAGCAAATGTAAATGAAATAGTTGATTGTTTAAATAAAATTGGATTAGAAGTTAGCAATCTTAAAACCTATAAAACAGATGTTAATAAATTAAAAGTTGCAAAGATAATTGATGTAAAAAAACATCCTAATGCGGATAAACTAAATGTATGTACCATTCAATTTGATGAAGCTCAAACGCAAGTTGTTTGTGGCGCACCAAATGTTAATGTGAATAAAAAATATGTTTTTGCTCCATCAGGGACTTTTATTGGTGGAATAAATTTAACTTTAAAAAAATCAGTTATAAGAGACGTTGAATCTGATGGAATGCTTTGTTCTGAAAAAGAACTAGAGATCTCAGATGATCATAAGGGAATTATTGAACTACCTGACGACATAAATTTAAATGACAATGTTTCTAATTACCTGGGTATTGATGATCCTGTAATTGAAATTGAAATTACTCCAAATAGAGGAGATTGCCTAGGTGTTAGAGGAATAGCAAGAGACTTGTCAGCTTTTGGTATAGGAGAATTGATACCTTTAAAACTAAATAATTTAAATGATGATTTTAATTCTTCAATAAATTGGGAAATTAAACTTCCTGATAAAAAAGATCACTTATGTCCTTCTATTTTTGGAAGATCTTTTAGAAAGGTAAAAAACATAAAATCTCCTCGGTGGATGGTTAATAGATTACTTGCTGTAGGATTAAGACCAATTTCTTCTATAGTAGATGTAACAAACTATGTGATGATCGATATTGGTCGTCCTTTGCATGCTTATGATGCTAAAAAAATTGATGGTAATACTCTTACTGTTAGAATTTCAAAAAAAGGAGAAAAATTTTACGCGCTTAATGGAAAAACATATGATCTAGATGATTCAATGTTAGTTATTTGTGATGAAAAAGGAGTTGACGATCTTGCTGGCATTATGGGTGGTTTAAGAACAGGTGTTGATGAAAATACAACTGAATTTTTTTTAGAAGCAGCAATTTTTAGTCCTATTTCGATTGCTAAAACAGGACGTTATCTAAATATTAATTCTGATGCAAGGTATAGATTTGAAAGAGGATTAGATTTTAATTCTCCTGAGGTTGGGATAATTTATGCATCTAAATTTATCAATAACATATGTGGAGGAATTTGTAGTGATATAGTTTCTATTGCTCAAAAAAAAATAAATAAAGAAATAATATTTGATTATAAAATTGTTAAAAAACTTACGGGTGTTGATATTGATGAGAGTAATATTGAAATTATTCTCAAAAAACTTGGGTTTGAAGTTGAAAAAAATATCGAAAATTGGAAGGTTTGTGTCCCTTTATGGAGAAATGATGTTGAAAGAAGTGAAGATCTCGTTGAAGAAATCATCAGAATTTTTGGATATGATAAAATACCTACAAATGTTTTGCCAATTAAAAATTATATTACAAAACCAAGTTTAGGTTTTAAACATAGATTAGGTCTTTATTCAAGAAAATGTCTTTCAACAAGAGGTTTTAATGAAGTAATTACTTTTTCATTTCTAGATAATTTAAATGCCAAACGATTTAGTGGTGGTGGAGAAAATTTAAATTTAGTTAACCCTATTTCATCAGAATTGTCAGATCTAAGACCTTCTATTATTCCAAATCTAATAAATGTATGTAATGAAAATATCAAAAGAGGATTTAACAATTTATCTTTATTTGAAGTTGGGCCAATATTTAAAGGCGATAATTATGAAGATCAGTTTAATGTCGTTACTGGTATAAGATGTGGTAACAAAATTAATAAAAATTGGAAAAATATAGAAGTAAAATTCGATTTTTATGACATCAAATCTGATATTATAGCTTTACTAAATACTTTAGAGTTTCCAGTATCGCGATTAAAAATATATTGTGAGGCACCTGATTATTTTCATCCTGGAAGAAGTGCTTTATTTAAATTAGGCAATGTAATTATAGCTTCTTTCGGTCAGATTAATCCTTTTTGTTTAGATGCCAAAGATAAAAATACCGAATTTTTTGCTTTTGAAATATATTTAGATAATATACCTTCTCCAAAGAAAAAGGTACTTTCAAAATCATTACTTAAATTGAATTATTTACAATCTTTATCACGAGATTTTTCTTTTTTAATAAATGAAGAATTAAATGTTGAGGATCTTATAAATGAAATTAAATCTGTTGATAAGATATTAATTCAAAGGATTTCAGTTTTTGATGTTTACAAAGGAAATAATATTCCTAAGGATAAAAAATCTGTTTCATTATCTATAGCAATTCAACCTGTTGAAAAATCAATGACTGATAGTGATTTAGAAAATTTAAGTTCAAAAATTATCAACAGTGCCTTTAAGAAATTTGGAGCAGAAATAAGATCTTCATAAAACTTAAAGTGGTTTTTGGTGCCGCCAACTGGATTTGAACCAGTGACCTCGTCATTACCAATGACGCGCTCTACCGCTGGAGCTATGGCGGCTTATTTTGACTTGATCTAGACATAATACTAGAACTTAATTATTATATAGTAAATTATTATTAAATATGTCAAAAAAAACTATTCATAAAAATGAAAAACTTTCTTCAGCATTAAAAGAAAATTTAAAACTTAGAAAAAAACAAATTAATAAACGTGATGAAAAAAATATTAGAGGGAAAAGACTTTTAAAAGTTGGTTATTCTAGTCTTCTGCATGAAAAATAAATAATGAGTAATGATAGATTAATTATACAAGGAGGTAAGCCTCTTTTTGGTGATGTTAAAATCAGTGGTGCAAAAAATGCAGTTTTGCCTCTTATTTCAGTTTCTTTGTTGTTTGATAAAAGTTTTACATTAAAAAATGTACCTGATTTAGCAGATACAAGATTAATGATAAAATTAATTAATGCTTTAGGTGTGATGACAAAATTCTATAATGGTGTTGTAGATTTTCATGGTAACCCACAAAATATTGAAGCACCAAAAGAATTGGTATCAAAAATGAGAGCATCAATTTTAGTATTAGCTCCTCTCTTAGCTAAAAGACATAATGCTCTAATTCCATTGCCTGGAGGTTGTGAAATCGGAGAACGCCCAATCAACTTTCATATAGATGCACTAAATCAACTTGGAGCTGAAATAAATTTTTATAATGGATTTTTAAGGGCTACTTTACCTCAAAGGAAATTTATCGGAAATGATATAAAATTTCCTCAAATATCTGTTGGAGCTACAGAATGTGCAATTATGGGTGCAACTTTAGCAATAGGTAAAACAAAAATTTATAATGCTGCTAAAGAGCCAGAAATTGTTGATTTAGGTAATTGTCTTAATTCAGCAGGTGCTAAAATTAAAGGTTTAGGTACAGATGTAATTGAAATAGAGGGAGTATCAAAATTAAATCCAACTACATATTCAGTTATACCTGACCGAATTGAAGCTGGTTCATTCGCTATAATTGCAGGAATTACGAGAGGAGAATTGAATTTACTTAATTCAAATCCAAAGGATTTAAAAGCTTTTTTTAAAAAATTACAACAAACAAATGTAAAAGTTCAAGTCTATAATAATACTGTGAAAGTTAAAGGTGTTAATGAAATAAATTCAGTTAATATTCAAACAGAACCCCATCCAGGATTCCCAACAGATTTACAAGCTCAATTTATGAGTTTAATGTGCATAGCAAATGGGAAATCAGTTATTGAAGAAAATATTTTTGAGAATAGATTTATGCATATTCCTGAGTTGTCTAAAATGAAGGCTTCTATTAAAATTGATGGAAATAAGGCTTTGGTTAATGGTTTAAAACAATTACAAGGTGCTTCCGTAAAAGCCACAGATCTGAGGGCTTCTATGTCTTTAATTGCAGCAGGTTTAAACGCAAATGGTGAGAGCATTGTTAATGACTTATCTCATTTAAAAAGAGGATACGAAAATTTTGAAGAAAAATTATTTAATATTGGGGCAAATATAAGATAAAAATGAAGTTTGAAGATAAAAAAATTATTTCCAAGCATATAGATGAATATGATTTTCAAAAATTAAAATTAAAATTTTTGGATAAAGATGAAATAAAAATTTTTTCTACATTATGTCAAGATGGTATATTTTCTATTGATGAAATTATTTATAATAAAAGTGATAAAATTTTTATTGCAACCTTTTCCAGGTTTTGCTGGGAATTTGTTGAAAAAAAAATAAAAGACAAAACTTTTTATAGAGTTGTTTCTGGAATAAGAATTTGTAATGTAAATAAGATAAAATATGTAAATAAAGATAAAATTGATACTTCAAAGTTCATAAATTTATTATCAGTCAACAATCAAGAAAATGAAATAATACTAAATTTTTCTTTAGATATAACAATTAAACTTTTAATAGAAAAAATAGAAATTTATCTAGATGATCTTGACATGCCCTGGCCAACTGTTAAAAAACCAATGCATAAATAGATCAATTGATATGGATGATAAAGATATAATTATAGCTCTTCCAAAAGGAAGAATATTAAAAAATGTTTTACCAATTTTTAATAAAATTGGTATTATTCCAGAAAAATCATTTTTTAACGAAAAGGATAGGAAATTAAAATTTGAAACTAATATCCCTAATATAAAATTAATCATTGTCAGATCTTTTGATGTAGCTACATTTCTAATTTATGGAGCAGCCCACATAGCTGTAATAGGAAGTGATGTTTTAGAGGAATTTAACCATTCTGAAATCTATTCACCTATTGATCTTAATACTGGGTTATGTAGATTGGTTGTAGCTACTACTAAGGAAATTTTAAATGATGAAGATCCTTTGACTTGGAGTTATGTTAGAGTGGCAACAAAATATCCTAATTTAACTAGTGAGCATTTTAAAAAAAGAGGTGTACATGCTGACTGTATAAAATTAAATGGAGCTATGGAACTTGCTCCATCTATGGGATTATGTAGAAGAATTGTAGATCTTTCTGAAAGTGGTGAAACATTAAAAGCTAATGGTTTAATTGAAATTGAAGAGATAATGAAAGTTTCTACAAGACTAGCAATCAATAGAAATGCATATAAAACTAATTTTAAAAAGATGAATGAAATTATAAAAAAGTTTGAAGAGTTTTTAAATGAATAATAATAAAATAAAATACCTTTATTCTAAAGAAGATAATTTTGAAAAAAAATTAATTGAATTTTTAAGAATTAGAAATGTTTCAAATATTGATATTGAAAAAAATGTTTTAGATATTATCAATCAAGTAAATATACATGGTGATAGTGCACTTATTACCATGATTAATAAACATGATAAAATTAAATGTTCTGATTTAGAAAATATTAAAATTGAAAATAAATTATTAAAAAAAGCTTTTGATGATCTCCCGATTGATCTAAAAAATGCTATGAAATTAGCGTCTAATAGAATCAAAGCATTTCATGAAAAGCAAAAGCTAAGTGGATTTGATTATGTTGATGAAATTGGTGTTAATTTAGGCTTAAAATATTCTCCTATTAAAAGAGTTGGTTTCTATACTCCAGGGGGAAAAGCCCTTTATCCTTCTTCAGTTTTAATGAATGCAATACCAGCCTTGGTTGCTGGAGTTGAAGAAAGAGTTTTAGTGTCTCCAATTAATATTGAGAAAAGTTCAGAAATATTATTAGCAGCAGCATATTTAGCAGAAGTAACAGAATTCTATAGAATGGGTGGTGCCCAAGCTATAGCTGCGCTAGCCTTCGGGACAAAAAAATTAAAAAAAGTAGATAAAATAGTTGGTCCAGGAAATTCTTATGTTGCAGAAGCTAAAAGACAGTTATTTGGTAAAGTGGGTATTGATTCAGTTGCAGGCCCTTCAGAAGTTTTAATAGTAGCAGATAAAATTAATAAACCAGAGTGGATTGCACTAGATTTATTATCCCAAGCTGAACATGATGAAAACGCTCAGTCAATTTTAGTAACTAATGATGAGAAATTTGCTAAGCTTGTTGAAGATCAAGTTGTGAAATTATTAGAAACCTTACCTAGAAAAAAAATTGCTTCAAGTTCTTGGTATAAAAATGGTTTAATAATAATAATTGAGCATATAGATGAATGTATAGATATAATTAATCAAATAGCTCCTGAACATTTAGAACTATGTATAGAAAATCCTAAACTTTATTTAGATGACATTATAAATGCTGGATCAATATTTTTAGGAAGTAATACACCCGAAGCAATAGGAGATTATATTGCTGGTCCTAATCATGTTTTACCAACAGGTGGTACTGCTAGGTTTTCTAGCGGCCTTGGCACTAATGATTTTTTAAGAAGAACAACTTTTGTTCAATGTAATGAATTTAATTTAAATGAACTTGGCAAACACGCAGAAATTTTAGCCAAAGCCGAAGGATTAGATGCTCACAGAATGTCCATATATACCAGAAGAAAGCTTGATTAAATTTTATTATTATATTATTTAATTTTACAATTTATCATTTAGATTATATAACTGTGCTATGGCAAAAGAAGGTGTGATAGAATTTTCTGGAATTGTTGAAGAATTACTTCCAAATGCAATGTTTAGAGTAAAACTAGACAATGATCATGAAATACTGGCCCATACAAGTGGAAAAATGAGAAAAAATAGAATAAGAGTGTTGTTAGGTGACAAAGTTACAGTTGAAATGACACCTTATGATCTCACTAAAGGTAGAATTACTTTTAGGTATAAATAAAGCAACATTTAAATGTTGTTTCAATCTAAAAATTTAAAATTTATATTAGGTTCAGCCTCACCAAGGAGGTTACAATTGTTAAAGCAGATTGATTTATATCCAAATGAAATTTTTAAACCTGAGATTAATGAAGAGCCTGAAAAAAAAGAACTTCCAGTTTTTTATGTAAAAAGAATGGCTAAGGAAAAAATGAAGGTCGTTCAGAAAAAATTTCCGAATGATTTAATTTTAACTGCAGATACAATTGTTTATGTTGGTAGAAGAATAATTAATAAAACTGATGAAAAATCAAAAGCAATTAAATTTCTAGAACTTTTATCTGGTAGGAGGCATAAAGTTTCAACAGCTTTTAACTTATATTGTAAAGATACGATAGATTCATTGAGAGTTGTAACTTCAATTGTAAAAATGAAAAGATTAACCCAAGATGAAATCAAATTTTATATTGAATCAAATGAATGGAAAGGAAAGGCCGGAGCATATGGAATTCAAGGATCTGCAGAAAAATTTATTCAGTTTATTTCTGGCTCATATAGTAACATAATTGGATTACCATTAAATCAGGTTTATGGATCATTAAACTCAATTGGGTATTTTAATGATAAGTAAGTGTGTTAATTGTCAGAAAGAAATTGATAAACGGGATAAATACTTTCCTTTTTGTTCAGATAAATGTAGTAAAATAGATTTATTTAAGTGGTTAGATAATAGATACGTAATATCAAAAGATATAGATCTTGATAATTAATTTTTTTCTATAGTAGACAATTTAACTTGATATATGTATAGATTATTATTGTGCCCAGGTAGCTCAGTAGGTAGAGCAGAGGACTGAAAATCCTCGTGTCGGTGGTTCGAATCCGCCCCTGGGCACCACTATTATTCAAGCTATAACTTGTATAAATCTAGTTTATATTTCAAATTAATTTTATTTAAGAAGTTCAAATATTCATATAAAAGTTTAAGTTATTAAAAAATAGATATGATAGCGAATTATTTGTTTATAGTAAAAGTTTATTCATTACTCATATCTATATAATAATCATAATTTCGGACGTAAAAAACTAAAATATATACTTTTTTCTTGGCATAATTGTTGCTCAATAATCTCTAAAAATACTAAAACATGTTAATCTTTAAATAAGAAAGGCCCCTTAGATGAGTGCAAAATTATCAATAGAGCAGTCACTAATGAGAGCAAAATTACACATAAAAAAGTCCGAAATTGAGGAAGCTAAAAAGATTTATTTGTCTGTTTTAAGTGCTTTTCCAGAAAATAAACAAGCACAAGAGGGTTTAACTGCTCTTAAAAAGCCCAATAAAAAAATTGTTCCGCAAAATCTTCCTGAAGAAGAAGCTAATAAATTAATAAATTTTTACAAACAAGGTTATTTTTTTGATGTAATTAAACTGGCTCAAAGTCTTAAAGAACAATATCCTAATTCAATTATCTTATGGAATATACTAGGCTCATCAGCAAGTCAAACTGGAATGTTGGAGTTAGCTAATTGTGCATTTCAAACAGTTGTTCAGCTTAACCCAGCCTATGCAGATGGTTTTAACAATTTAGGGATTGTTCTTAAAAAACAAGGGAAGTTGAACGATGCAATAAAAGCTTACAAGAAGGCAATTTTAATAAGACCAAATTATCCAGAAGCTTATAATAATATGGGAATAACTCTTCAAAATCAGAGTAAGCTAAAAGAAGCAATAGAAGCACATAACAAAGCAATTTTAATAAAGCCAAATTATGCAGAAGCTTACAATAATATAGGAATGGCGCTTCAAAATCAGCGTAAATTAAACGAAGCAATAGAAGCGTTCAAAAAAGCAATTTCAATAAAGCCAGAGTTTGCGGAGGCTTATAATAATATAGGTCTTGCACTTCACAATCAAGGCAAGCTAGACAAAGCTAAAGAGGCGTACAACAAAGCAATCCTGATAAGACCAAATTACGTTGATGCATATAATAATACTGGCATCACTTTTAAAGAACAAGGTGAATTGGATAAAGCAATTCAATTTTACAAAAAAGCAATATCAATTCAACCTAATTATGCTAAAGCCTATATAAATATGGGCAATGCTCTTAAAGAACAAGGTAAACTAGATGAAGCATTATTTGCAAATAAAAAGGCAATTTCAATTAATCCTAATTTCGCTGAAGCATATAAAAACTCTGGTTTGACTTTAATTGATCAAGGTAAAATGAATGAGGCCTTTGAATCCTTTAATAAAGCACTTACAATTGAACCTAATCTACCTTCTGCCCACTATGGCTGCTCAATCATTCATAATTTACAAGGTAACCTTGAAAAAGGTTTTAAA
>CACIWG010000003.1 GCA_902590245.1 uncultured SAR116 cluster alpha proteobacterium
ATCAGGAATAAGATTTTCATTTTCAATAGGTGTGTTTTTATCTAACAATTCAGAAGTTTCGAAAACTTTGTTAACTAAACCTATTAATTCATCAAGATCAAATGGTTTAGGAAAATAATAAAAAGCCCCTTTTTTTTCAGCCCTAACTGCTGTAATTAATGTAGATTTAGCTGAAATTACAATTATTTTCATATTTGGAACTAAGGCTTGAATTTTAGGCAAAACATCTAATGTGTCTCCATCGGGAAGACCAACATCTGTTATCATAACATCAAACTTTTCAGCATTTAATAACCCCCAAAAACCAGCCGTGGTAGCACTTGTTTTTACTAAAAATCCACTTCTAGTTAGTGCAGTTGATAAAACTAATCTAATACTTTTATCATCATCTACTACTAAAATTTTTTTCATAATTATCCTTTATTTTTTTTAATGGGAAATTTAAACAAAAATTAGTGAATCCATTTTCTGAATTAACGTCAATAGAACCATCTAATGTTCTAATGGAATTTGAAACAATAGATAACCCTAAACCTTTTCCATCACGTTTTTTAGTAACAAATGGATCAAATATTTTTTGGAGATCTGCTTCAGAAACTCCAACTCCAAAATCAATTACTTCAACTTGTAATGGTTTGATTTCAGGTAAATCATTTTCATTTAATAAAAATTTTTTACTTGCATTATAAGATGTTTTTAAAATAATTTTACCTTTATTGTTTTGTGCTTCACATCCATTTTTGATAAGGTTTGTAAATATTTGTATTAATAATTCTTCATTTGCATACAAATCTGGTAATGAAGGATCATAGATCTCTTCAAACAAGATTTCGTTACCATAACTGTTTTTTGCTGAATTTTTACAGTAATCTAATATTTTATGAATATTTACATAATCTAAAGATATATTACCTTCCCCTGCTGAGAGATTTTCCATATTTGAGAGTAACGTCTTTATTCTATCAGCTTCAAATTTAATCAAATCCAACATTTCTACATAATTTGAGGATTGCAAATCTTTTTGCAATAATTGAGTTGCACCAACTATTCCAGAAAGAGGATTTTTTAATTCATGCATCATCATTTCTACTAATGCACTAAAAGATTGTGAAATTTTTGAATTAATTTTGTGGTATATAAAAGTTTGATTTTTAAGATTATGTTCAAAATGAATAACTATTAAATCTTTTTCAACGAAAGTTTTAAAAATACTTACCTTTAATTGTTTTTTATCTTGATTTCTTAATGAGATAATTAACTTATCTTCCTTTAGATTTATACCATTTTTAATTGTTTTGTTTATTAGTAAAAAAAGAGGTGAGTCTTCATCAATTATAAAACTCAAATCTTTATTCAATACAAAGTTAGAATTTACGTAAAAGGTTTCTTCAAAAGAAGCATTAATATATTTAATAACTTTTTCTTTGTTAATTACAAGAATTGGATCTATAAAACTATTTAAGATATCATTGAACATTAAATTAATATAATCACAATGCTTAAAAAATGAACATTATTTATAGTTTTTTAAAACAAATTACTTTTTAGTACAAATATTAGGCAAAAAATGGAATTAGTATACATTATTTTAGCTGCAGGCTTAAGTGAGAGATTTAAATCTAAACATAATAAAATTGAAAAACAATTTTATTTAATTAATAAAAAAACTATATTAGAAATTTGTATAGAAAATTTCATTAAATTAAACCTTAAAAGTAAAATATTTATTGTTGTATCAAAAAATCGTTTTAATGATGCAATTAAAATATGCAATAAATACAATTTATCATCACCTATATTAGGTGGAAATAGTAGACAAGAGAGCGTTTTCAAAGCTCTTATAAAAGTTGAAAACTATAAACCCAAAAATGTAGTAATACATGATGCCGCTAGGCCATATGTAAATAAAAATATTATTGAAAAGTTAATATATAATATGAAAAATGATATTTCATGTGTTGTTCCAACTTTAAAAGTAGCAGATACTATTATAGAAAATAAAATTCATAAAAATATTAAATATTTAGATAAAAAAAACTATCTCTTAGTTCAAACACCGCAAATATGTAATTTCAATAAGCTGATAATGACACATAGAAAAGTTTATAAAAAACAAAATTATGGAGACGATTCTTCTTTATTATTGGAAAATGGTTTTAAAATTAAATATATAGAAGGTGATCCAAAATCATTAAAAATCACATATGCAGAAGATTTATGTTTAATTAAATCAATTATAGAAGATAAACATATGAAAAATTATATAACTAAAACTGGAATAGGATACGATGTCCATAAACTTGTAAAAATTAACTCAAAAACTAAAGACAGAAAATTAATTTTAGGTGGATTAGAAATCGATAATGGATATTTCTTGAAAGGACATTCTGATGCTGATGTTCTGCTTCATGCTATAACTGACAGTATATATGGAGCATTAAATGAAAATGATATTGGGTACCATTTTCCACCTACTGATACTAAATGGAAAAATTGTGATAGCTTTGTATTTTTAAAACATGCATTACGTAAGTTAAAAGAAAAAAATGCTGAACTAATTCATATTGACGCTGTAATAATAACCGAAAGCCCAAAAATTTTAGATTATGTAAATGAAATAAAAAGTAAAATTTCAAATTCTACAGATATTAATAAAGAAATGTTATCAATTAAAGGTAAATCAAATGAAGGTATAGGATTTATTGGAAGAAAAGAAGGTATTGCTGTTTTTACAAATACAACTATTAAAATTATTGATGATTAATAATATATTTCTTATAAAATTTTCTGAAATTTATCCTATCGGAAAATTTAAATATGCTCCTGGTACAATAGCTTCATTGTTTACTTGCCTAATATTTTTTTATTTAAACACATATTTCCAAATAGAAATAATAATTTTAATATTTTTTACTGTTTTTTTTATAAGTCTTTTATCAATTCAGAATTATTTAAAATTATATGGAAATAAAGATCATCAAAGCATTGTAATTGACGAATTTTTAGGTCAATATATTGCTTTATTTTCAATTCCTTTATTTGAGCTAGAAAATAACTTTATAAATATTTGTATTATATTTTTATTATTCAGATTTTTTGATATTTCTAAAATAGGTTTAAAAAGCATAGAGAAAATACCAGGTGTATTTGGTATTTTATTTGACGATATCATTGGTGGCATCTATACAATATCAGTAATATATTTATTATTTTTATGATTTGGAAAGATATAAATAAAGAAAGTAAAGTACTAATAGATAAATTAAAACTATTATCATTAAAAATTAGTGCTGCAGAAAGCTGTACTGGTGGATTACTATCATCTGCGATTGTAAATAATTCAGGTGCAAGTGAAGTATTTGAAAGAAGTTTTATAACCTATTCAAATGAAGCAAAAATAAATATTTTAAAAATAAATGATAATATTATTGAAGAATTTGGTGCCGTTAGTAAACAAACTGCATATCATATGGCCTCAAGTTTAATAAATAACTTTAATGCAGATATTGGAATAGGAATTACAGGAATAGCTGGTCCAGATGGAGGTTCACAAGATAAACCAGTTGGTTTAGTTTGGGTAGGTTTTGGAACTAAAAATAAAATAATAGTAAAAAAATTTTTATTTGATGGAAATAGGCTAAATATAAGACTTAAAGCCACTATAGAAAGCTTAAAAGAATTAAATACCTTTTTACAAAATTATCCGTAAAGTTTACCAGCTCTGTTTTCAAATGCAGTAATCATTTTAACAACTGCTTCTTCAAAAAAAGCTTTAATAACACCATTAAGTATTCTTGAATTAAGTTCAAATTCTACGTAAAAGTCTACCTCACATCCATTATCAACTTTATTAAAAATCCATTTGTTTTTTAATTGTGTAAATGGTCCCTTTAAATACTCAACTTCAATAGTAGACAAATCCTTATTTAAGTGAACGTTAGATTTAAATATTTCTCTATAAATTCTCATTCCAACAATAAGATCAGCATTTAGTTTTTTATGTGAAATTTTTTTAACTCTTGAACCTAAACACCAAGGTAGAAATTCAGGATACTTTTTTATATCACTAACTAAATCAAAAAGCTGTTCAGGCTTATAATTTAAAATTTTTTTTTCTCTATATTTCATTTAAGTCAACAAATTTCTTTTTATTTTTAATTTTTGGAAATCTTCATCAGCATGATAACTACTTCTTGTAAACGGTGATGATGAAACAAGTAAAAATCCTTTTGAAATAGCAATGTCCCTATAAATATTAAATAACTCCGGAGTGATATAATCAATAACAGCATGATGTTTTATTGTTGGCTGCAAATATTGACCAATCGTTAAAAAATCTACATCAGCAGCTCTTAAATCATCCATAACTTGAATAATCTCATCTTTTCTCTCACCTAATCCAACCATTAATCCAGATTTAGTAAAAATTTTGGGATTGTGTAATTTAACATCATTAAGTAATTTTAATGATGTAAAATATCTAGCACCTGGCCTCACTTCATTATACAATCTTGGAACTGTTTCAAGATTATGATTAAAAACATCAGGTGCAGATTTGCCAATAAGTTTAGAAGCAATATTATTTTTAATAAAATCAGGTGTTAAAATTTCAATAGTTGTTTGAGGAGATTGGTGTCTTATAGCTTTTAAAGTATTTAAGAAATGTGACAATCCATTATCTTTTAAATCATCTCTATTAACAGAAGTTATAACAACATGAGACAAACCTAATTCGCTTACTGAACATGCAACTCTCTCAGGTTCAAAAGGATCTAAATAATTTGGCTTTCCAGTTTTAACATTACAAAAAGTACATGCTCTAGTACATATATCCCCCATTATCATAAATGTTGCATGTTTTTTAGACCAACACTCACTTAAATTTGGGCAATTAGCTTCTTCACAAACTGTGTGAACTTTGTTCTTTTGAACAATTTTTCTAACTGAGTTAATATTATCACTTAATTTAAATCTAACTTTCAACCAGTTAGGTTTTAAAGGAGATAATTTATCAGAAGTATTAATTTTTTCAGGATGTCTAATTTTCATCTATCTAAATCTAAAAATGTATCACTCTGTCATAAGCATCTAAAACAGATTCATGCATAGCTTCTGATAAAGTAGGATGTGGAAAAATTGTTTCCATTAAGTCTTCCTCTGTTGTTTCTAATTTTTTTGCAATGGCAAATCCCTGAATCAATTCTGTAACTTCAGGGCCTACTAGATGAGCACCTAAAAACTCACCAGTCTTTTTATCAAATATAGTTTTTATAAATCCTTCTGGTTCACCTAAAGCTATTGCTTTACCATTACCTACAAATGGAAATCTTCCAACTTTTATTTCATGATTAAGTTCCAAAGCTCTTTTTTCAGTTAATCCAATAGAAGCCACTTGAGGTCTTGAATATGTACAACCAGGAATATTTTCTTTTTGTATCTTATGCGTTTTTAATCCTTTAATAGCATCAACACATAAAATTCCTTCATGACTAGCTTTATGAGCCAGCCAAGGACCATCAGTGACATCTCCGATAGCAAATATACCATTTTCAGAGGTTTTCATAAGTTCATTTGTTTTTATAAATCCTTTTTCCATATCTATATTTAATGCCTCTAAACCTAAATTCTCAATATTAGGTTTAATTCCAACAGATAATAAAAGTTTATCAGCACTTATTTTAATTATTTTATCTCCATTTTTTATTTCAGCTTCAACAGACATAACTTTATTATTGACACTTAATAATTCGGAATTGATGTGAATAGCAATGCCTCTATTTTTAAAACTTTTTAAAACAAATTCTGATATTTCGTCATCTTCGTTTGGTAGAATTTTATTTTGTACTTCAATTATTGTGACTTTACATCCCAAATCATTATAAAAAGAGGCAAATTCTGATCCTATAGCACCTGAACCAACAACTATTAATGATTTAGGAAGTTCTTTAGGAGTCATAGCTGTTCTATAATCTAAAATATTTTTTCCATCTGAAGATACAAAAGGAAGATTTTTAGAAGTGGCTCCAGTAGCAATAATTAAATATTTAGCAAGAATTTTTAATTCTTTTTTTTCTTTATCAATTACCTTAACAACTTTTTGATCTTTATTTGATGCTGTAATTTTAGCAGTTCCGTTATGAACTTTAATTTTATTTTTTTTCATTAAATGTTCTACACCTGAAGACAGAGATTTAGCAACTGAGCGTGATCTTTTAATTATATCATCAAAATTAACTTGATAATTGGATATTGAAAAACCGTATGATTTAGAATTATCTAACAAATGTTTAACTTCTGAACTTCTCAACAAAGTTTTTGTAGGAATACATCCCCAATTTAAACAAACACCACCTAAATTTTCTCTTTCTACAAGGCCAACATTCAATCCAAGTTGTGAAGCCCTTATTGCAGCAACATAGCCACCAGGTCCACCACCAATGATTAGAAGATCATATTTTAAATTATTCTCTGACATTACAATGACATCAACATTGGATTTTCAATTAGTTTTTTAAAAACTTGAAGGAATTTAGCTCCAACTGCTCCATCAATGACTCGGTGGTCACATGATAGAGTAACATTCATAACATTACAAATGACAATTTTATCATCTTCGACAATTGGTATTTTTTGTCCAGAACCTACAGCCAAAATTGCACTTTGAGGTGGATTTATAATAGCTGTAAAATTTTTAATACCATACATCCCTAAGTTTGAGATTGAAAAAGTTCCACCATTATATTCATCTGGTGAAAGAGTACCATTTTTCGCTTTTTCAACAAGCTCTTTTATCTCACTTGAAATCTTATGAATTCCTTTTTTTTCAACATTTCTTACTATTGGAGTTATTAATCCTCCATCTATAGCTACAGCTACAGAAATATCTGAGGATTTGAAAAATTTTGTATTTTCACTTGTCCAACTAACATTGCATTCAGGAACTTTATTTAATGTCAGGCCAGCAACTTTTACGATTATGTCATTTACAGATATTTTTCCTTGCTCAGGGAATTCATCATTAACTTTCCTTCTAAATAATAATAAATCGTCAATACTACAATCTATAGATAGATAAAAGTGTGGTGCATTAGTTTTAGATTCAACTAACCTTTTTGCTATTGTTTGTCTCATTGAGGAGTTTTTTATTAGTTCAAAATTATTTACATCCGAATTTAATTTTTTTAAATCTGTTGATAAAGATTTTATATTATGATCTTCAACATCTTTTTTAACAATTCTTCCATGAGGACCAGAACCTTTAATCAAATTGAGATCAATGGATTTTTCTCTTGCAATTCTTTTAGCAAGTGGGCTTACAAAAATACGGTTTTTTTCATTACTGTTTACTGGAATATCACTATCAGATATATTAAATTTTTGTTCTGTAACCTGTTCAATTTTTACAACTTTATCAAGAGACTTATCATCACTATCTCGTTTAATTAATTCTTTATCATTTTTCTCATCAGAGCCAAATTTTACATTAGGGCCATGTACTTTTTCATCATATTTTTCTCCAGGGTCTAATATGATACCAATCGGTGTATTGACCTTAATACCCTCAGATCCTTCATTAAAAAAAAGTTTTCCGATAGTTCCATCGAAAATCGATTCAACTTCCATTGTAGCTTTGTCGGTTTCAATTTCAGCAATTAAATCGCCAGATGAAATTGTATCCCCTTCTGAAATAAGCCATTTAGCAAGAGTTCCCTCTTCCATTGTTGGACTTAAAGCTGGCATTAAAATTTCATTACTCATACTAGATCCACTCTAGGAACAAATTTGTTTAGCTTTATTAATAATATCACTTGTTTGTGGCAAAGCCAATTTTTCTAAATTTTCTGCATATGGCATTGGCACATCTTTACCATGAACTCTTAAAACGGGTGCATCAAGCCAATCAAATGCATGCTCTTGAATTAATGATGAAATTTCAGCACCAATTCCAGAGTAACCAAAACCCTCTTCACAAGTAATTAATCTATTTGTCTTCTTAACTGAATTTATAATAGTTTCTAAATCTAAAGGTCTAAGTGTTCGAAGATTAATAACTTCTACGTTTATACCATTTTTTTCTAATTCATTGGCTGCTTCTAATGCTTTACCTACCATTATAGAAAAAGCTACAATTGTTATATCGGAACCGTTTTTTTCAACATTAGCTTTCCCAATAGGTAATGTGAATTCATTCGATATTGGACAATTAAAAGATTGACCATACATGACTTCATTCTCAAGAAATACTACAGGATTTGGGTCTCTAATTGCGGATTTCAGTAATCCTTTTGCATCTTCACTTGACCATGGAGATACAACTTTTAACCCAGGTACATGTGAATACCAACTTGCAAAACATTGACTGTGTTGAGCAGCAACTCTACTAGCAGCACCATTTGGTCCTCTAAACACAATTGGACATCCCATTTGACCGCCAGACATATATAATGTTTTAGCTGCTGAATTAATAATTTGGTCAATAGCTTGCATTGAAAAATTAAATGTCATGAACTCTACTATTGGTTTTAAATTACCAAATGCTGCTCCTACGCCAATACCAGTGAAACCATGTTCCGTTATGGGGGTATCTATAACTCTTTTATCACCAAACTTCTCTAAAAGACCTTGAGTAACTTTATAGGCACCTTCATATTCTGCAACTTCTTCTCCCATAATAAAAACATCATTATCTGCTTCCATTTCTTCTAAAATTGCGTCTCTAAGAGCTTCCCGTACAGTAATTTTTTTTGTAGCATCATTGTTAGATAAAGTTAAATCTTTATCTGATGTTTCAATCACAGATGACTTTACTTCTTCAATTACTTCCTTTTTTGAAATATTAATTACATTTTTATTGCTTTCATCATTATTAATTTCACTAAATTTTTCAGTATCACTAAACTCAGCAATAGGTGTATTAATTTTTATACCTTGTGCACCTTCTTCAACAATAAGTTTTGAAATAAAACCTTCTTCAATAGCTTCAATTTCCATAGTAGCTTTGTCAGTTTCAATCTCAGCTATTAAATCCCCAGAGCTGATTTTATCACCAACTTTAACCAACCATTTTGCAAGGGTTCCCTCTTCCATAGTGGGGCTTAAAGCCGGCATTAATATCTCATTACTTTTCATTATTCTATAATTATATCTTTTAAAAGTTCAGCCTCATCTGGCAATTCAGATACTATTGCAAAGTCAGCAGCTTCATTAACCTTTAATTTAATTTGATTATCTATCTCTTTAAGTTTACTTTCATTAAGACCATTCGCTAAGATTAATTTTTGTAAAGCTTTCAATGGTCCATTTTTTCTCATTTCAGCAACTTCATCTCTTGTTCTATACTTACCTGGGTCTGACATAGAATGACCTCTAAAACGGTAGGTTTTCACTTCTAAAATAAATGGTTTTTGTTTTGATCTACAGTAGTTTACAGCTTCTAAAGCTGCTTCTCTTACGTCTAAAACATCCATTCCATTTACAGTTTTATTTTCTATGCCAAAAGCTTCACCTCTTATTGCAAAATTATCAGTTGACGAAGACCTCTCTACGGAAGTCCCCATGCCATACAAATTATTTTCGATCACAAAAAGCACAGGTAAACTCCATAATGCAGCAATATTAAATGTTTCATAAACTTGACCTTGGTTTGCCGCTCCATCTCCAAAGAAAGTAACACAAATAGATTTTTCATTTTTATACTTATGGGAAAAAGCTAACCCAGCTCCAATAGGAACTTGTGCACCAACAATTCCGTGACCACCAAAAAAGCCTTTTTCTCGGCTAAACATATGCATGGAACCACCTTTGCCCTTAGAGTATCCTGTTATACGGCCTGTTAATTCAGCCATAACTCCTTTTGGGTCCATACCACATACTAACATATGCCCGTGATCTCTATAAGAGGTGACCATAGTATCTTCATCTTTAAGCGCTGAATTAATGCCTACAACTACAGCCTCTTGTCCAATATAAAGATGACAGAAGCCACCAATTTTACCCATTCCGTAGAGTTGGCCAGCTTTTTCTTCAAACCTTCTAATTAGTAGCATTTGTTCATTAAGTTTTAGTAAAAGGTCTAAGTCATAATTGCTTTTCTTTTTTGGAGCTTGTTTTTCATTCATATCCATATTCCATATATATATATTCTGAACTTTAAATACAATAAAATCATAATATTATTCATCCAATATTACTAAAATGTTGCCTTCTTTAATCATACCTAAGTTTTTTTGAGCTAACTCACTAACGTAATCTTCATTTAAAGTTTCAAATGATAAAAATTTAATTTTAGTCATTAATTTTTCTTCTTTTTGTTGTAAATCCAATAACTCTTGATTTAAAAGTAAAATATTTTCATTCATTTCAAAAATTTTTGTGACAGACTTTTCATTGAAAAAAGTTAAATTTACAGAATTGTAAATACAAATAATAACAATGACTGATAAAAATAGCTTTCCAAATTCTCTTCTAAAGTAATTAATCATTCTTTATTTATAATATCTAAAATTTCATTACCTATAAATTTAGCTTCTTCTCCTAATTGTTCTTCAATTCTGAGTAGCTGATTATATTTTGAGGTTCTATCAGATCTCGATAAAGAACCTGTTTTAATTTGACCAGCATTAATACCAACACACAAATCAGATATAAAATTGTCTTCTGTTTCACCAGATCTATGTGAAATAATCGTATTAAAATTATGCTTTTTTGCTTTTGATATAGTGTTAAGAGTTTCTGTTAAAGTTCCAACTTGGTTTAGTTTTATTAAAATTGAGTTTCCAGCTTCTTTTTGTATTCCTTCACTTAATTTTTTTTCTTGAGTCACAAATAAATCATCTCCAACGATTTGAATATTTTTACCATATAAATTTGTGAATTTAGCAAATCCATTGACATCATCTTCATCAAATGGGTCTTCAATTGAAATAATAGGATAATTCTTAATTAACCCTCCCCAATAATCAATTAATTCATCAGTAGTTAATAATGTTTTTTTATCATTTAATATATATTTATTATTTTTGTAAAACTCACTTGCGGCTGCGTCTAATGCAATAAAAATATCTTCACCAACTCTATAACCACTAACTTCTATAGATTTTGAGATTAAATCTAAAGCAATTTTAGGATCATCTATTTTAGGGGCAAATCCACCTTCGTCACCAACACTTGTTGAATATTTTTTATTATCTAATATTTTTTTTAAATTATGAAAAATTTCAGCGCCAGCTCTTAATGAATCACTAAATTTTTCAAAATTAACAGGCATTATCATAAACTCTTGAATATCTAGAAGATTATTTGCATGTGCACCACCATTAATAATATTCATTAAAGGTACTGGCATTACATTTGAACTTAAGCCACCGATATATTTATATAATGGTTGATTTAATGAAATTGCACCTGCTCTTGCTACAGCCATTGAAACACCAAGAATTGCATTAGCTCCTAATTTATTTTTATTTGATGTCCCATCAAGACTTATTAAATCGTTATCAATCTTGGTTTGTTCTAAAGGTGATCTCCCTAGAATTATATTTTTTATATCATTATCAATATTATCTATGGCTTTTGTAACACCTTTTCCATGATATGATTTATAACCATCTCTAAGTTCAACTGCTTCATACTTACCAGTAGATGCTCCAGAGGGAACACTTGCACTACCAACCAATCCATTGGACAAAACTATATCAACTTCAACTGTTGGATTGCCACGGCTATCTAGAATTTGTCTTCCTTTTGCATTTTCAATTTTAATCATTGTAATTTCCTATAGAATGTTCTTTGATTAATCGATCTATTTTTAAAATATCCTTAAGAATATTTTTCAATTTATCTAATCTAATCATATTTGTACCGTCGCTCGGGGCTACATCAGGATTTTCGTGAACTTCCATAAATATCCCTGAAATACCTACAGTTACTGCGGCATTAGAATAATAAGGAATATATTCTCTATTTCCACCTGAAACATTTCCTAAACCACCTGGGCTTTGAACAGAATGAGTGGCATCAAATACAATAGGGTATCCTATTTTTTTCATCTCTACTAAAGACCTCAAATCAAAAACCAAATTATTATATCCAAAAGAGTTTCCTCTTTCAGTTAACATAATTTTTTCATTACCAGTAGATTTTACTTTTTCAACAACATTTATCATATCCCAAGGAGCCAAAAATTGTCCTTTTTTTATATTAATTATTTTACCAGTATTTGAAGCATTTAATAATAAATCTGTTTGTCTGCATAAAAACGCAGGTATCTGAATAATATCAACAACTTCTTTAAGTAGATCACATTGATAACTCTCATGTATATCCGTTAAAACAGGAACGTTTAAACTATTTTTAATTTCATTTAGTATTTCAAGACCTTTTTCAATTCCAACACCTCTACTTGAATTAATGTTAGTTCTATTTGCTTTGTCAAAAGATGATTTAAATATAAAATCTAGCGAAAGTTCACCACATATTTGTTTAATCATTTTAGCGTGATATAATGCATGATCTCTATTTTCAATAACACACGGACCAGCAATTAAAAATAACTTATTATCATTCTTTACTTCAAATCCTCCTATTTTAATTTTTTTAATCATCAATATTAAACTATAACATTCTTGATTGATTTAATGATGCGTTTATAAATGAAACAAAAAGAGGATGAGGCTGAAAAGGCCTTGATTTAAGCTCTGGATGAAACTGAACAGCAATAAACCATGGATGATCATTTAATTCTAAAGTTTCAGGAAGTATATTGTCTGGAGACATTCCAGAAAAAAACATTCCTGCTTCATCAAATTTATTACACAAATCTAAGTTAACTTCATATCTATGCCTGTGTCTTTCAAAAATTATTTTACTTTTGTAAATATTATATATTTTTGAATTTTGTTTTAAGTGACATTCATAAGAACCCAGTCTCATAGTACCTCCATATTCACTGAGAATATCTCTATTTTCCTTTCCCTTTTTGGTTTGCCATTCAGTTAATAAAGATATAATTGGAAATTTAGTTGATCCAAACTCAGTTGACGAGGCTTCCTTATAATTCATGACATTTCTTGCAAATTCTATTACAGCTAATTGCATTCCTAAGCAAATTCCGAAAAGAGGAATTTTATTCAACCTTGCATAATTAATAGCCAGGATTTTTCCATTTGATCCTCTTTCCCCAAAACCACCAGGTATAATTATGCCATGTATGTCTTTAAAATAATTGAAGTTGTTATCAATATTTTCAGAGTCAATCCAAACTAAATTAATCTTTGTCTTATTAGCAATTCCTCCATGAGTAATTGCTTCAATCAAAGATTTATAAGAATCAATTATGGATGTATATTTTCCTACGACTCCAATATTAACTTCGCCTTCAGAAGAATTTTGTATAGAAATAATTTTTTTCCAGACACTTAAATCAGGAGATTTTTTATGATTTAAGTTAAAATAATTAAGGATTTCTTTATCAAATCCAGCTTCATGATAAGCAATAGGGACTTCATATATTGAGTTCACATCGACAGCCTCAATAACTGCTTCTTCTTTAACATTACAAAATTGTGCTATTTTCTTTTTTTGATCATCAGGAATATTTAACTCTGTCCTACATAATAAAATGTCAGGTTGAATTCCCATGCCTTGTAATTCTTTTACAGAATGTTGAGTTGGTTTGGTTTTTAATTCTTTTGCTGCATTTATAAAGGGTAATAATGTAACATGAACAAAGCATGTGTTTTCTTTTCCAAGCTCATTTCTTAATTGTCTTATAGCTTCAATAAATGGTAAAGATTCTATATCCCCTACAGTTCCTCCAATCTCACAAAACATAAAGTCTTCATCATTAATATCTGACAAAATAAAATTTTTAATAGCATCTGTTACATGAGGTATAACTTGAATAGTAGCACCGAGATAATCTCCTCTTCTTTCTTTTTTTAAAACTTGCGAATAAATTTTTCCAGTAGTTACGTTATCTGATTTTTTAGAATTAACTCCTGTAAACCTCTCATAATGTCCTAAATCAAGATCAGTTTCTGCACCATCATCTGTAACAAAACACTCTCCATGTTGATAAGGACTCATTGTCCCTGGGTCTACATTCAAATAAGGATCCAATTTCCTTAAACGAACCTTAAGACCTCTAGATATAAAAATAGATGCTAAACTCGCTGAAGCTAAACCTTTTCCAAGTGAGGAAACAACACCGCCAGTAATAAAAATAAATTTAGGGGTGTTTTTATTCATAATTTAAAGATTATATCAAATAAATTAATTTTCAATTATCTGTAGGAACTTTTGGATTATTATTTTCTTTTATTGAGTCAGTTTTAATTTCTTGAGATATTGATGGTTTATAATTACTACCAGATAATATTGCAAGCAGTATAGATGTAATAAAAAATAAAGCGCCAACTATAGTTGTTATTTTTGTAAGTGTATTTGCGGTCCCTCGGGCAGTCATGAAACCTCCACTCTGAGTTCCTCCAATACCTAATCCACCACCTTCACTTTTTTGAAGCAATACTAAAATAATTATTAGAAATGCTAAAACGACATGAATTATTAAAACTGTATTTTCCATAATAAAATATATTAGTTATTATAATTGTTTAACTGCACTTTTATAAATTGCAAGAAAATCTTTAAATTTTAAACTTGACCCGCCAATTAATGCTCCATGTACAGTATTTAATTCAAATATTTTTGCACAATTTTCTGAATTTACAGATCCTCCATAAATTACCTTTAAATTTTCAATGTATGATAACTCATCTATGATATTAGTATGAACATTAAATATTTCTTCATAACTTGGGATTATACCTGTACCAATTGCCCATAATGGTTCGTAAGCTATCACTAAATCTGAATTTATATTATCTGGCACACATTTTCTAATTTGATTTCTAATAAATTGATTAGTATCTTTTTTGTTTTTAATTTCTTCAGACTCCCCAACGCAAATTATTGGAATAATATTTTTGGACAACACTAAAGTTGATGCTTTTTTTATAAAACTATTAGTTTCATTGTGGAACTCTCTTCTTTCTGAGTGGCCGATTATACAATATTTACATCCAATATCAGAAATGATTTCAACAGAAACGTCTCCTGTATAAGCCCCATTTAACTCTGATGAACAAGTTTGAGCGCCTATCTCAATGTTACAATTTGATAAATATTCTTTTGCATAATATAATAGAGGAAACTGTGGAAATATGGCCATCTCAACCCGATTATCTATTTTAAAATCATTAACAATATCTCTGAATTTTAAAATATCGTCGTATTTCAAATTCATTTTCCAATTTCCAGCTATTAACATTTATTAACTACCATATTTTATTTATTCAAAATGTTGTAATTCATTTAATTTTAATATAATTAATATTTATGTTAAGAGCATTAAGAAATAAATCTCAATCTTTTTTATTTAAAATTTTTTTAGTTTTAATTGTCATAGGATTTGCTGCTTGGGGTGTAGGAGATCTTA
Organism: uncultured SAR116 cluster alpha proteobacterium; assembly: GCA_902590245.1. GTDB lineage: Bacteria > Pseudomonadota > Alphaproteobacteria > Puniceispirillales > Marisalimonadaceae > TMED54. The sequence continues at coordinate 15,497 of CACIWG010000003.1, forward strand.
CAGGTAACAAAATACCTCCTATTTTTAAATCAAATGACTTTGAAATAAGTTATGAGCAAATAATTAATGATTTCAATAAATCTAGAGCCACAACCACAGGAGTGATTGATGTTCAAACTGCAATTCAAAATGGATATTTAAATAATGTATTAATTAGAAACAAAGCAAAACTAATTCTTAATCAGGAAACTGAATACTTAGATCTCACAGTACCCAGATCAATTATAAAAAAACAAATATTAGAGAATGATCAATTCAAAGAAAATTTAAATGATATGAATGTTTTCTCAGAAAAAAAGTTTAATTCCCTCTTAAGAAATAATAATATAACCGAGAAAGATTATATTGAAAATCTTCAATTGCAAATTCTAAATAATAAATTATTTGATCATATTTATGATATAAAAACTTATAATACATCATTTTCAAGAGATTTTTATAAATGGCAAAATAAACAACTGGATATAAATTATATTTTTACACCTTATCTAGATACAAATAACGAAATGATAGATAATAATTCTAAAGAAAATTATTATAACGATAATAAAATTAATTTTAAAATTCCTAAATTAAGAAACATATCATTCATTTCATTTACACCAAATCTTCTCTATGATGATATTAACATAAGTGAAGAACAAATTGAAAATTCGTATAAAGAAAGAATTAGTGAGTTTAAAAAACCAGAAACTAGAAATTATTTTCAAATAATTTTCAAAACTAATACAGAAGCTGACATTTTTTATAACAAAATACTTAACAATAGTAATTTTATAAATGAAGCAAAACTGCTAAAATTTAATGAAACTGATATTAAATTTGAGAATATTTATAGAGATGACTTAACAAAAAATATTCAAGATAAAATTTTTAATACATCTAAAACAGGTTTGATCAAACCATTTCAAACTAGTTTTGGGTTCCATGTTGTGCAATTAAATAAAATTAATAAAGAAAAGATTAAATTAATAAATGAAGTTTCGAATGTAATTGAAAAAGAATTAAAATATAATTTAGCGATTGAAAAATTGTATGAAAAGATTGAAAATATAAATGATTTAGCTTTTTCAGGTAATAATTTAAACGAAATTACAAAATTATCAAATATTAAAAATTTAAAAATCAATAAAACATATGATATTTCAGAAAACGGAGTTATTTATATTAATTTCAGACCAACAAAATCTAATTTTAATAATAAGTTTTTAAAAGAAATTTGGAAACTTGAAGTAAATGAAGTTTCTGAACTTTTAGAGATAAATGAAAACGAATTTGTTTTAATTAATGTTGATAGTGAAATTAACGAAAAACAATTAACTTATTCAGAAGCTAAACAACTTGTCACAGAAAAATTAAAAGAAAAATTAAAAATTAAGAATACTAAATTAAAATCTCAAAAAAATTTTAAAAATACTAATTCTAATAATTTAAACACAATATCTGGTTTAAAAAGATTTGAGAACAAAAATTTAAGTAACGTTTTTAATGATTATATTATAAATAATATTTTTAAATCAAAGGTTGGACAAATTAAATCGATTGCTTCAATAACTGGAATTCTAACTTTTAAAATTATAAAAGAAAATTCAAAAGCGAAGCTTGATAATAAAATTTTAAAACAAATCGATAACGATTTTAAGGAAAACATGCTTTCAGATGTCCAATCATACTATTATAAAAATTTTGAAACTTTTCATAAGATAAAATCTAACTTAAAATCTTTGGATAGTTTAGTTAAGTTAAATTAATAATTTAATTATTTTCATCTAAAGTAACTGGCAAACCTTTTTTTTCTATTAAATTTATAATTTTTTTCAGATGTTCTTCATTTTGTGTTTCTATTGTAATATCGAGCTTGGCTATACTTGCAGATAAATCCATAGTAAATCTATTATGTTCCACTCTGAGTACATTGGCACCTGAATTTGCACAAATTTCTGAAATTATATTTAATTGCCCAGGTTTATCTGGCATAGTTATAGTCATTGTTGTTATCTGTCTAGCTCTAACTAAATCTCTCATTAAAATAGAAGAAATTATTTTAGAATCTATATTCCCTCCACATAACATAATTCCAACATTTTTATTTTTAAATTTCTTTTGATTTTCTATAATTGCTGCCAACCCAGCTGCACCAGCACCTTCAACAATAACCTTTTCAGTTAATGCTAACATAGCTATAGCCTGTTCAATTGAAGTGTCAGAAACTGAAATAACACTATCTATTTCATCTTTAATATAATTATAAGAAATTGAACCAATTTCTTTTACCGCTATACCCTCAGCAATTGTTGAACCATTACATTTTAATTTCTTATTATAAAAAGCATTAAAAAGAGATGGATAAAATTTTGATTCAATACCTATTATTTTTGTTTTTTTTGATAATGATTTATTAATGATTGAACATCCTGCTAATAAACCACCTCCACCAACTGGAACAAGTAAATAATCAAGATCAGATATTTGATTTAACATTTCTAAATAAAGCGTTCCTTGGCCTTTTATAACTTCAATGTCATCGTAAGGATGGACCTCAATATATCCAAATTTATTAATAAGTTCATTTACATATTGTTTACTTTCAATAAGATCATCTCCTTTTAAGAAAACATTTCCTCCAAAACTTTTTGTTCGCCTTATTTTTGTAAATGGAGTACCTAATGGCATTACAATATTAGTATTCACACCTAATTTATAACCAGAGTAAGCTAATCCTTGAGCATGATTTCCTGCCGACATGCCTATTACACCTTTTAGCTTTTCTTGATTTGACAAGGAAAGTAATTTTGATAGAGCTCCTCTAATTTTAAATGATCCTGTATTTTGTCTATTCTCAAACTTAATAAATAAGTTACAATTGAATTTCTTTGAAATTTGTTCTGAATATGATGTTTCAGTAATTTTTAAAAAAGGCTTAATTTTATCATAAGTTGATAAAATATTTTCATATAAAATTTTCATAAATTATCCTTCTTCAAATGTTATTCATCACATTTATATAATAATTTAAAAATTTACTAGTAAATTGTTTAACAATTAAAATATATTAAAGTTACATTTAATGAATAAACCATGAAGTTATATAAAATTAAAATTCAACCTTAAAATGAAACTATTTAAAATTATTATAAATATCGCTAAATATTAAATGCTTTCATTTCGACCATACGGTTTTGGTCGGGTTAGCAGGATTTGAACCTGCGACCTTCCGCCCCCCAGACGGATGCGCTACCAAGCTGCGCTATAACCCGATTTAACTTAATATTTTTTAAGTATATTTTTTGCCATTAAAATAAGATCTGTGGTTTCTTCAATTTTTTTAACTAGTGGCTTATTATCTTTACTTAAATCTTCAACTTTATTATCTTCCAATTGATTGTTATTTTTTATAAACTTAATAGCACCGGATATTGTGTAACCTTTATTGTGTAATAAATCTTGAATTATTTCTAGATTAACAATATCTTGGTTAGAATAGTATCTCCTCCCACTTTGACTTTTTTTTGGTTTTACAAAATTAAATTTTTTTTCCCAAAATCTAAGTACATGTGGAGGTATTTTTAATTTTTTTGAAACATTTGATATAGTATAATATGAACTAAATTCTGTCATATTTTTAAGTGATTTTGTTTTTCATTGCTTTTGAAGAATAAAATGAAATAACATTTCTTGCCGTGATTTCTTTTTCGTCTCCAGTTTTAGGATTTCTTCCTAGCCTAGAATTTTTCTTTTTAACAGAAAATGTACCAAAGTTTGAGATTTTAACATCATTACCATTTTCGAGAGATGATAATATCTCTTCTATTACTTCTTCAAATATCTTTGATGAGTCTGATAATGAAATACCAATTTCCGATTGAATTTTTTCTATTAAATCATTTTTTGTCCAAGTCTTACTCATATAACCATATTAATTAAAATCATGAGGCTTACAACAATTTTCTTAACTTGGCTTCCCTATCTTTAAAATTAGAGATCCCCAAGAGAGACCACCACCTATAGCTTGTAAAGCTAAAATATTTCCATTTTTTATATTACCTTTTTTTGTTGCAACATCTAAAGCCAATGGTATAGACGCAGCAGAGGTATTCCCATGAATAGAAATTGTGCTAATTATTTTTTCTTGGGGTATTTTAATTTTATTGGATACAGCATCAATTATTCTTTGATTGGCTTGATGTGGAATAAACCAATCTATATCTCTTATATCCATATTACTGACCTCTAAACACATTAAAAGTGATGAAGATAATTTTTCAACTGCATGCTTAAAAATTTCTTTTCCATTCATTCTTAAGAAACCAGTACTTTTACTTTTTGAAACTCCTCCATCTGTATTTAAAAGATCATAATATTCACCATTAGTAAAAATTTTAGTTGCTAAGATACCCCATTTATCATTATGAACAAATTCATTTACTGCAGTTGTTTTTTCTAAAATAACAGCTCCAGCTCCATCACCAAATAAAACTGCAGTTGATCTATCATTCCAATCTAGTATTTTAGACATGCTGTCAGCGCCAACTATCAAACATTTATCGCCATAACCATCTTTAAGCATTGAAGCTCCAATAGAAATTGCATAAACAAAGCCTGCACAAACTGCTTGAACATCAAAAGAAATAGCTTTACATCCTATGTTTCTTTGAATTTTGGATGCTGTAGAAGGAAATGTATTATCAGGGGTAGTTGTTGCAACAATTATCAAGTCTATGTCATTAGCTTTTAAACGAGCGTTTAAAATAGCTTGTTCGGCAGCATTAGTTCCCATATCAGATGTTAATTCATTATCTTCAACAAAATGTCTAAACTTTATTCCAGTTCTTTTTTTTATCCATTCATCTGATGTATCCATGATTTTAGCTAAATTATCATTTGAAATCTTTTTTTTGGGAAGATAAGATCCAACGCTTGTCAATAGAATTTGATTATTTGAACTCATTAAATTAGATGTTTTGTAGTTATTGATAATTTTTTCTTTAAATCTTCTATGAAATTATATTTTGCCATATCATAAGCCACACCAATTGCATTTGCAAAACCAAAAGAGTCAGTTCCTCCATGACTTTTAACGGCAATTCCATTCAGGCCTAAAAACACTGCACCATTATATTTTCTAGGATCCATATGAGCTCTAAATCCTTCTAATGATTTTTTTGCTAAAAAGTAACCTAATTTTGAAAAAATTGATTTTTTTAATGATTCTTTCAAAGAATTTGTAAAAAATCCTGCAGTGCCTTCGGCTGTTTTTAGAGCAATATTTCCAGTAAAACCATCAGTTACTATTACATCAACTAACCCATCAGTAATTCTATCACCTTCAATATAACCACAATAATTAATTATTTTACTTAAATTTTTTAAAGTTTCTGAGGCATCTTGCAAATAAGTAAAGCCTTTAATTTCTTCTTCACCAACATTAAGAAGACTCACTTTTGGATTTCTTATTCCTATTACAATTTTAGCAAAAGCTTGGCCCATCAAAGCAAATTGTATTAAATTATTTTTATCACATTCAATATTTGCTCCCAAATCAAGCATACAAACTTCACCTTTTTTTGTTGGAAAACATGCTGCAATTGCAGGTCTATTAATACCTGAAATTGTTTTTAAAAAGAGTTTTGAAAATCCCATTAATACACCTGTATTGCCAGCTGAAACCATGGCATGCGATTGATTTTTAACTGATTTTATAGCAAGTGCCATTGATGTATTAGCGCCTCTTCTTATTACATTGCTAGGTTTGTCATTTGGTTTAATATATTCAACAGTATGTATAATTTCTGAACTAGATAAATTATGTTTATTGTTTATTAATGGTTTTAAAATTGTTTTATTACCAAAAAAAACAAAGTCAATATCAGGATACCTTGTCATAGCTTCAGAAGCTCCCTCGACCACAATTTGAGGCGCATTATCTCCTCCCATTGCATCTAATGATATCTTGATTCTTTTCAAAAAAACTCCAAAACTATATTAATTGATGTTTTCTATCAGTTAGAACAGAACATTGCAACATAGTATTTTACAAAAGACAAATAGAAAACTCAAAGTCACCACTTAGTATTTTATTATCTTCAATCAATTCAAGTTTTTTATTTATTTTAAAAATATTTGTTGAAAATAATAATATTAAGCTTTTCTTTTGATCTTTGTTTCGAAATATATTGTTCTTAAATGCTAATGCTAAAGAATTTTCGTCATTATTTTTAAATGCCTTGATATAAATTTTCTGTCTCCCCATATATGAAGATATTAATTTCTTCATATTGTTAGCAACAGATACATCTCCAGCACCTAGTTCTCTTAAGGAAAAATCTAAATCTCTAAAAATAATATCAAATAGTTTTTGAGATAATACTAAACCCTCATCTTTGATTTTTGATAATCTAAAAACAACTAAAATAGTTATTAATACAAGCATATCATATCTTCCATCAATTGTGTCTGGGACTTTATATTTAGTGTAAAAGATTTTATTTCTAGAAAACTTTACGATTTTCTGATAGATATCATTAGAAATTGTTTCATATTTTTTTTTTTTAAAAAACATACAATAAAATGACCTTAAAACTAATTAAACTTAATATTTTGTTATTTCTAGTATCATGTAGCATTTCATTTGACAAAGAAATTATAAATTATGGTCCAAATTTAAAATCTTTTAACACTATAAATATTAAAAAAGGTGAGACTAAAAGATCTTTTATAATACAAAAACTTGGCCCACCTTCATTTACCAACCCATATGATCAGAATAATGTTTACTACATTTCACAAGAGATGAAAAGAGAAATTGGAAAAGTTAACCAGTTTCAAAAAGTAAGCTTTTTAGAGATTATTTATGATAAAAAAGGTAAAGTCATTGAATTTTATTATAAAAAAGAAAATTTACCTAATGATGTAACTCTAAGTGAATTAGAAGAACAATCTATAGCTGAAGATAGAACTACATTTGAATTTTTAAGAAATATTTTAAGTAATTTAAGAAGAAGAAATGAAAATTAAAAATGTTTGTATGCGTTTATATCTATTGGTTTATTACTAGACGTAACTTGTCCGTTTTTCCCACTTTTTACATAACCAATATTTGTTACTCTTAAATTATGTACTTTTGCTAATTTATTAATGTTTTCTTTATAAATTTTTGGTGCAGTAAATAATAGTTCATAATCGTCACCTCCAATTAATGCAGCATTCAGTCTTTGTTCATAAGATAACAAATCAATATTTGAGATTGGTAGATTTTTAAGATTAATTACAAACTCTAAATTTGATGAACGAGCTAAATGTCCACAATCTTGAACAAATCCATCCGAAATGTCTATCATTGATGATACAAAATCTCTGATGGAAGAAGAAAAATCTATCCTAGGCTGTGGTAAATAATACTTTAATTTCGCTTTAGAAAATATTTTATCATTTTTATTTATATTTAATAATCCAATGTTTGATAAACCTAAATCTCCAGTTACATATAATAGATCGCTTACCTTTGCATTTGATCTACTTATACATTTTCCACTTGGAACAGTGCCTATAATATTAATTGTTATTGTAATTATATCTATAGAAGCTGTTAAATCTCCACCAAGCAATTTAATTTTATACTCTTTTTGATCTTCTTTTAATCCTTTTGCAAAAATTTTAATAAAATCATTCGCTTTTGCCTTAGGCAAACTTATCGATAAACTGTAAAATTCAGGGTCAGCACACATTGCAGCTAAATCAGAAAGATTAGTTCTTAATGCTTTTTTTGCAATTAAATCAGGCGATTCATTACCTTTAAAATGTATTTTTTCAACAATCGTATCAGTTGAAACTACGTAATCTAATCCTATTTTTGGTCTAAAAATTGCCCCATCATTCGATAAAAATTGACTCTCGATTGATGAAATTGGTAATAAATACTTTTTGATTAATTCAAACTCATCCATATTTCAATTATTCACTTTTTAATAGACTGTTCAAAAAACCATTTGCAAAATCTGGTTCACCACAAAAGTTACTAAATAAGCTAACATACTCATTAATAATTGTTTTTTTATCAAATTTTTTAAAAAATCTAAGTTCAAAAACAGACAATCTTAAAATATTAAGTTCATTTGTCCCCAATCGTCCAATTTTCCAATCTTTAGACAAATATTTTTTTATAATTGAGTCATACACATTTTTGTTTTCATCAAAATTTTTTAACAAATCAGATAATAATTTAGTGTCCAGTTCTTTAATTTCCAATTTTTCAAGCAAGAATTTTTTATAATGCATATCATAAGTTGATATTGATTCAAAAAGAGGTTGGTTATTATATTGGTGTAGGTATAAAATTTGTACAGCAGCAATTCTAGATGCAGTTTTTTTTCTAATAGATTTATGTCTAATATTATCAATCAATTTTTAACAACATTATTATTATAATTTTTTATTTTCATTAATTCATAGCATGCTGAAGCAGCTTCATTGCCTTTATCAAAAGATCTTTTTAATGCCTGTTCATAGTTGTATGCTGTGATAATACCATTTCCTAATGGAAATGAATGTTTTAAGGCTAAATCCATCAAACCTCTATTAGTTTCATTACTGACAATCTCAAAATGATAAGTTTCTCCTTTTATCACACAACCTAAAGCAACGTAACCTTCATACGAAAACCCAGTATTTTTAGAAGAATTTGCTTGTAAATTTAAAGCTTGAGGTATTTCTAATGCACCAGGTACTTCAATTATATTAAAAAGAATTTGTTTTCCATCTAAAAAAGTTACTGCTGACTTTAGTAAATTTTCAGATATTTTTTCATAATATTTTGATATAATTATCAATACTTCACCTTTAATCAATCAAATCTCTCCCAACCAACAATTGACAAATTAAAACCTTTTAATCCAATAGCCTTTAATTTAGAATTAGATAATAAAATCATTTTTTTTACCCCTAAGTCAGAAAGTATTTGCGCACCTACACCATATTGACGAAGATTACTTTTATCTTTTATGTCAATTTCTTCGTCCATTTTCAATTTTTTACTTATAAAATCTTTATAAGAATCATTAATTATAATGATTATGCCATTTTTATTTCTGTCAATTTTTTTCATTGCCCTGAAAATTAAATTATTTTGGCCATTTGCATTTAAATCTTCTAAAACATCAACAATAGGATTAAATGAATGAACTCTGACCATGGTATCATTTTTTGAAGTCACTACTCCTTTAATTAAAGCTAAATGTTCGACTTCATCTATTAAACTTTTATAAACTATTATTCGCCAAGATCCAGTTGTTGAACTATCAAATGGTTTTTCATATACTCTAACTAATAAATTTTCATTCTTTCTTCTGTAAGCAATTAAATCTGCGATTGTACCAATTTTTATTTCATGCTTTTTTGCAAATTTTATTAAATCTGGTAATCTTGCCATTTCACCATTATCTTTCATTATTTCACAAATAACACCAGATGGATTTAATCCACAAATTTTTGCAATATCAACTACAGCTTCTGTATGTCCAGCTCTTATTAAAGTTCCTCCACTTCTAGCAATAATTGGAAAAACATGGCCAGGAGTAGTGATATGACTTTCATCATTTTGCTCATTAATAGCAGTTTTAATAGTAATTGATCTATCTGACGCTGAAATTCCAGTTGTAACGCCATGTGTCGCTTCAATTGACTGGGTAAAAGCAGTGTCGTATCTTGATTCGTTTCTTCTTTCCATCAAAGATAAACCTAATTTATCAGATTGTTGTTTAGTAATAGCCAAACAAATTAAGCCTCTACCATGTGTAGCCATAAAGTTTATAACATTAGGATTTACAAAATCACCAAGAACACAAAGGTCACCTTCATTTTCCCTATTTTCATCATCAATTAATATAAAAATCTTACCTTGAGAAGCTTCCTTAATTACATCTTCAATACTAGATACTTCCATATTAATTTTCTTTCTTATTTTGATAATTAACTAAATATCTAGAAAGTAAATCAATTTCAACATTAACAAAATCATTAATTTGTATATTTCTTAAATTTGTATTATCCCATGTAAAAGGAATAACATTGACATTAAAGTAATCGTTTGTAACATCATTTACCGTAAGAGAGATACCTTCAATAGTAATTGAACCTTTTGAAGCTATGTAGGGTGATATTTCTTTATTTAATTTAATAAACATTATTTTTGAACCATCGTCCTCTAAAATATTTTGCAATTCTAGAACAGTATCAACATGACCAGTAACAAAATGCCCTCCTATCTCATCTCCAACTCTCAGTGCTCTTTCTAAATTTACAATAGTACCAATTTTCCAATGTGACAGATTTGTTTTATCCATTGTTTCCTTACTTATATCAAATGTTAAAATATTTTTCCTTTTGTTTGTTAAAGTTAAACAGACACCTGAACATGCAATTGAACAACCAATTTTTATAAGATTCTCTGGCTTCTCAAAGTCCTCTAAATTAATTGTTAAAATTTCGATATCAACTGAATAGATGCCATTGTAAACTATATTTTTAACATTGCCCAAAGCTGAGATTATTCCTGAAAACATTTATTAATTAAACCTCCTTAATTCATAAATATCGTCATCAAAAAATTTCAAATCAATAACTTTCATATTTTTACTATCTGATATTTTTCTTAAACTTAAATTGTTAATAAAGGGTAATCCATCATTTCCGATTATTTTATTAGATCTGAAAAAAACAATTTGATCAACAAGATTGGATTTAATCATTTCACTACAAAAAATTGTACCACTTTCAATCAACAAATTTTTTATTTTTCTATTTGCTAAATCGTTTAAAATTAGTTCGAGAAATTTTTTTTTATTATTAAAATAAACTAGTTCTATGTTTTTATGATAATTTTTTATTTTGTTTTTATCATTTGAACAATGATATATTATTAAATTTTCTTTTTTTGTATTTTTGAATATTGAATAATCTCCATTTAATTTTAAACCTCTATCAACAATAATTTTCAATGGACTATATTTCTCTAACCCATTTAATCTACAAGTTAGTTTTGAATCATCTTCTATAATTGTGGAAGTAGTAGTCAAAATACCATCTGATTGAGCCCTTATCATATGTCCAAAATTTCTAGACAACTTATTACTTATCCATTTGGAATTTTTATTATTAAGAGCAATTTTTCCATCTAAACTTATCGCCAATTTAATTGTCACAAATGGTCTATTTGACAAACAGTTAGTAAGATATCCAATATTAAAATCAATACCCTTATTTGTTAAAAAATCAGGATAAATATTAATTTTAGATTTTCTTAAAATTTCTAAACCTTGTCCAGATGTTCTTAAATCTGGATCATAATTGCTAATAAAAACCTCCTTAATACCTGACTTCGAGATTAATTCTGCACATGAAGTTCCATTTATGCCTTTGTGTGCGCATGGTTCTAGAGTTATGAATAAAGATGAATCTTTTAATTCTGTCTCCGTCATTAATGAGATTAAATTTTCTTCGGCATGCGGTCTTCCTCCTGGAGAAGTTCTTGCTCTGCCTATAATAAAATTGTTTTTAACAAGAATACAACCAACATTAGGATTCTTCCCAGTTGTACCCATTGCACGATACGCTTCAAGAAAAGCCTGCTCCATGAAAAATTTTTTTGATAAATCATTCACAATTTAAAAAACTATCAATTATCTTCAATTTGATCTTTTACAAATTTTCCAAAATCACTTGCTTCTCTAAAATTTCTATAAACAGAAGCGTATCTGATGTAAGCAACATGGTCAATTTGCCCAAGAGCATTCATTACTAATTCACCGATTAGATCTGATGGTATTTCAGCTTCTCCAGACGACTCTAACTGTCTAACAATACCATTTTGTGCTCTTTCAACAACGTCATTATCAACTTTTCTTTTTCTTAATGCTATTTCCATTGATTTTACAATTTTTTCTCTATCAAAAATATTTTTTTTCCCATTTCTTTTAACTACAACAAGTTCTCTTAATTGTATTCTTTCAAATGTTGTAAATCGTGATCCACAGCTTGAACATAGTCTTCTTCTTCTTATAGAAGCGCCATCTTCACTAGCTCTTGAATCTTTAACTTGAGTGTCATCAGTCCCACAAAATGGACAGCGCATAAATAATCTCCAATTTCAATTAGTAAATAGGATATTTTTTACAAATATCAATTATCTTTAAATTTACTTCTTTTTCAATTTCATAATCAGAAATATTATTTTTAAAACCACAAATTACATCTGAAATAAGATTACCTAAAATTTTAAAATCATTCTCTCTTAATCCTCTTGTTGTCGCTGCTGATGACCCTAATCTTACACCAGAAGTAATGGATGGTGGAGTTTCGTCAAATGGCACCCCATTTTTGTTGCAAGTAACACCAGCTCTTTCAAGAGCCTGTTCGCATTTATTTCCAGTAATACCTTTGTTTCTAAGATCTACTAATACGATATGATTATCAGTTCCTCCTGAAACGATGTTTATTCCTCTTTCAATAAGTGTATTTGATAAGATTTTTGCATTTTTTACAACATTTTGAGTATAAACTTTAAATTCGTCTTTAAGTGCTTCACCAAAGCCTGCAGCTTTACCAGCAATAACATGCATCAAAGGACCACCTTGAAGACCAGGAAAAACTGCAGAATTAATTTTTTTAAATAAGTTTTCATTATTTGTTAAAATCATTCCTCCTCTTCCAGATCTCAGAGTCTTATGAGTTGTTGTTGTTACAATGTCTGCGTAATCAATGGGATTTGGGTGAACATTACCGGCAACTAATCCTGAAAAATGAGCCATATCAACTAAAAGATAAGAATTGTATTTAGTCGCAATTTCTCTAAATTTTTTAAAATCAATAAATCTAGAGTAAGCTGATCCACCGGCAATAATTATTTTGGGTTTATGGATTTTACTTAATTGATCAATTTGATCAAAGTTAATCAATGAATCGTCTTTATTTAATCCATATTGTATTGAATTAAACCACTTACCAGACAGATTAGGCTTGGCGCCATGAGTTAAGTGTCCACCAGCATCTAAACTCATTCCTAAAATTGTGTCGCCTGGATTTAACAACGCTAAAAAAACTGCCTGATTGGCCTGAGCACCGGAATGAGGCTGAACATTTACAAATTTTGCATTAAATAATTTTTGAGCTCTCTTAATTGCTAAATCTTCGACTTTATCTACAACTTCACAGCCACCATAGTATCTTTTACTAGGGTAGCCCTCAGCATATTTATTTGTTAATACAGAACCTTGTGCTTCCAATACAGATTTTGAAACAAAGTTTTCAGAAGCAATCATTTCAATTTGATTTTGTTGCCTTTTTTTTTCTTCATCTAAATACAAACTTAAAATAGGATCATATTCACTTATACTTTTCTCAAAAAAACCTTCCTCGTAAAATAATATTTTTTTTTGTTCATTCATTTTTTTCTCTTAACTAATTTTTTTTAATCTTTTTATATGTCTGCCTTTTTCAAACTCAGTAGAGAGAAATACATCTATAATTTTCTTTGCTGAGTTTAAGGAAGTGGTTCTTCCACCTATAACTAATACATTAGCATCGTTGTGCTGTCTACTTAGTCTAGCCATATCTTTGTCTGAACATAAAGCTGCTCTTATATGGGAATGCCTATTCGAAGCTATTGACATACCTATTCCAGTTCCACAAAGTAATATTCCAATATAGTCTATATTTTTCCTCATTTTATCAACCAAAATATTAGAGTAATCAGGATAATCTACTGAAGAAGGATCTTTGGGACCAAGATCTATTATTTTAAATGATTTTTTTAATAGATACTCTACTATTTGTTCTTTTAAGTAGAAGCCACCATGGTCACAAGATATTAATATATTTTTTTTCATAAATTTTTACTTATTAATTGTTTAACATAATTTAATAACTTAAACATTATTAAAATGAAAATTTAATAAATAATAAAATATTAAGGATGTAATAAAAGAACTTAAAAAGGATAGAGTTATCTTCAAAATTAAATAGGTTTTTTTTGGTGATGAATTAGCATGACCAAATTCGTGTTTCTCAGGTATTTCCAAACCTAATGGCAAAAAAATAAAAAAAAATATTAACCAAAGTATAAAAACAACTACTAAAAAAGAAATTATACTCATTGAATCCTGCTAATATGAATGTTTATAATAGGTCTTATTGAAAATAATATTTTAATTTCTTTAGAAATGATTTTTTTTAATATATCACTCAAATCATCATCATCCGAAGTTTCCGATTCATTTAATCCTTCTATAAAATCTTCAATTTTTAAGCTTATCTCAAGAAGTGTATTTTTCATTTTTTCAGTCTTAGATATACCTATTTCAGACAATATTGGAACTGATATTAAATTACCTTTATTGTCTAAAACTATTGAAGCCATCAAAATACCATTCCAAAGAGCTTGCTTTCTTAAAGAAAATTTATCATCCTTTAATGAAATAACTTTTTCTCCATCGAAAACTTTTGTGTCCATTTGAATTCTATCAACACAGGTTGGATTATCATCTACAAATTCAAAAACATCACCATTTTTAGGAATTAAAATTTTTTTTACTTTACAAGAATTAGCAATTTCGGCGTTGGCTTTTAATTGATCAAAATTTCCATGAACAGGAATAACAGATTTTGGCTTTAGTAAAGTGTACATATCAATAATTTCATCCTTGCATGGATGGCCTGAAACGTGAATTGATTGATCATTATCTTCATTAAAAATATTTACATTTTTTTCCATAAACAAATATTCAACTTTTGAAATTTTTCTTTCATTTCCAGGTATTTTTTTACTTGAAAATACAATCGAATCTTGATCATCTAGTTTAATTTTATCAATCTTACCAGATGCGATTCTAGTTAAAGATGAATTAGGTTCTCCTTGCGAACCAGAAGATATAATTAATAAATTTTTTTTAGGAAACTTTTCAATTTCATTAATAGCGTAAAAAGTGTAGTTTTTTTCAATAAGCCCAACATCGATAGCGGCTTCAATTGATCTTTTTATAGCTCTACCTAAAATGCATACTTTTTTTTTATTGATTTTTGCAATTTCTAGAATAGATTTAATTCTACTAATATTTGATGAAAAGCATGTAATTATTATCAAGCCTTTACTTTTAGAAATTATTTTTCTTAGACCGTTGTAAGCATGATTTTCTGATAAAGTTGAACCATCAATTAATGAATTTGTAGAATCACTAATAATAGTTGAAATTTTTAAATCCTTTAAACCTTTTAATTCATTGATAAATGGCTTTTCTCTTAAATTTTTAGCTCCATTAAGTTTCCAATCCCCTGTATGTAAAATGATATTTTTTTTTGTTTTGATTAACAAACTTACTGATTGAGGTACAGAATGAGAATTTTGAATAGCATTAATTTCAAATTCTTTTAAACGTATACTAGATTTCTTAGGATAATGCTTTAAGGTTAATTTGTTTTTGCTGCCATTATCTAATAATTTCTTTTTTAACATTGCTAAAGTAAATTCCGAACCCCAAATTGGACAATTAATTTCATCAACAAAATACTGTATAGCTCCATAATGGTCTTCATGAGCATGGGTTAAAAAAATTCCTAAAAGTTTATTTTTAATTTTTTTAATAAAATCAAAATCAGGCAAAAGTATATCAACTCCAATTTGAGTTTCATCAGGAAAAGCTATTCCAAGATCAACTAAGATCCATTGATCATTAAATTGGTATAGGTTTGCATTCATCCCAATTTGTTCAGAACCACCTACAGGGATAAAGCCTAGATTATCTCTTTTAAATTTCATGTAATTTCTCTTGTGATAAATAATAATATGCTAAACCGTTTATTGTTAAATTTTGTTCAATTAGGTCAATAGATTTTATATTGTTTTTAAAAACCTGGCTTAAACCACCTGTTGCAATTACTTTAGAGTTCGAATGATATTTTTTAAGTTTATTAATTAAACCTTCTATCATACATACATACCCCCAAAAAACACCTGACTCAATAGCAGATATAGTACTTTTTCCTAATAAAGTATTTTTTTCATTATCAAGTGATTTTAGAGAAATTTTAGGTAACCTGGATGTTGATTTGTAAAGAGATTCAATTGATAAATTAACTCCTGGAGAAATTATACCACCTAAGTATGCTCCTTCTTTTCCAATAACATCAAAAGTCGTTGCAGTTCCAAAATCAATAATAATTGCTGGATCAAATTTCATTTTCTTAACAGCAAACGCATTAATAAGTCTATCTTGTCCGGCTTCATTTGGGTTTTGTAAATTAATTTTAATATTTAATTTATCTGGTTCTACTTTAAATATAGGCAGATCTAAATTATTTCGAAAATAAATTTCTATATTATATAATATCTCAGGAACAACAGAGGCAATTGCAACACCTTCTATTTTTTTTAAATTATAATTGTTAAATTTAAAACATTGATTTATTATTAAAGAATATTCATCAGGAGTTTTTTTTAAATCTGAAAATATTCTAAAAGATTTAAGTAATTTGAATTTAAAGTCTGACCTTTCATAAATAGCAAAAACTGTATTTGTATTGCCAATATCAATAACTAAGAACATATATTACCTGTTTTAAGGATAGTTTCACTAGATGTAAGATATAAATAATTATTATCATTTAACAATATTTTTAAATTTCCATCAGAATTAATGCCGATTATTTTACCAGATTTGATCATTTTACCATGGTTAAAATTTATTTTCTTATTTAAAAAAGCTAAGTTTGAATTTATTTGATTCAAAAATGGATTAAGAAAATTTGATAACCAAATATTATAATTTTTATAAAAAAATTCTAATAATTGTGTAGATAAAATTGATAGTTTAAGCTCACTTGTATTTATATGATTACTAAGGCAAGTGCTATTTATACCTGAAGTATACTCACCAGGATGTGAGTTTATATTTAATCCCACCCCAATTACGCAAAATTTTTCATACCTCTCCACAAGAATCCCCGAAACTTTTTTTGATTCAATTAAAATATCATTAGGCCATTTTATTTTAATTTGTTTTTTATTTAAACCTAATGATTTTATGAATTGTAATAAACTTAAACCAAAAATAATAGAAATCTGACTCAATTTGATAATTTCTACATTTGGTCTAATTAAAGTTGATAAAAAAAGGTTGCCAGGAATAGATGTCCATTTTTTTTTTCTAGTTCCCCTACCACAAGTTTGGTTAATACTTAATAGAGAGTATCCCTCGGGGTAACCTTCGTTTGCTAATTTAATTAACGAAGAATTTGTACTTTTACATTCCTCAATTATCTGAAGGTTAATATTTATCATAATCTTAAATTTTAATATTTGATATCATGTAATCAAATATAGGAAATAAAGCAAAAAACAAAACACTTACAAATAATGACAAATTGATTAAAAAACTGATTTCTCTATTCCCATCAAAAATAAGTGGGGTATCTGAATTTTCAAAAAACATTACTCTTATAATTTTTAAATAATAAAATGCAGAAACAACTGAAAATAAAACACCTAAAGTAGCTAATATATAAAATCCACTATCTATTGCTGAAAAGAAAACTAGCCATTTGCCAAAAAAACCTGATAGTGGTGGAATTCCTGCTAAAGAAAACATGAAAATTAATAAACAAATTGACATAAATGGATGATCATTATATAGACCTTTTAAGTCTAATATTAATTCTATCGGTTTATCGTCTTTTTGAAGACTTAAAATAATAGCAAAGACACCAGTTAAAAGAAATAAGTAAATAATCAAGTAATACATTATTGCATGCAGACCTTTTTCAGAAAATGCAACCATACCAACTAAAATAAAACCCATATGGGCAATACTTGAATAAGCAATTAGCCTTTTTAAATTTTTTTGAACAATCGCTCCAATAGATCCAACTAACATAGATGATAAAGATAAAACGATAATCAAATCAGAAAGATTACCATGAATGCCAGAAAAAACTCTATAAATTAAATAGATAAAAATACCAAGAATTGAAATTTTTGGAGCTGTAGCAATAAAAAAAGTAATTGGAGAAGGAGTGCCCTCATAGACATCAGGAGCCCACTCATAAAACTCTGAAAATTGATATTGTTTTTCAGTGTAATTAAATTTTAAACACAAGAGTAATGTCATCAGAAGTGTCATTATACTTGTCCATAAAGATACCAATTTAATATTAGTAATTGAATTTTTTAAAATTTTACCTTCTTGATCAATTTTATTAGGTATTAAAAGTACTAAGAAAGCCCCAAATATTGGAAGGAAAATTAAAATACTTAATATTGGCCAATTTTCAATCATTTTAATTTACTTGTAAATTATATAAAAGAATTAACGTTAATAATGCTAATCCAATAAACATACTAAATGAATAGTGATAAACATAACCTGTATGGATTTTTGAACTAATCTTAGAAAGGGAAAACACTTTTGAACTAATACCATTGGGGCCTAAGCCATCAATGATTTTTTTATCAATAATATTCCAACAAAATATACTTATCATTTTTATTGGTTTAACAAACATATAATTATAAATTTCATCAAAAAACCACTTGTTATAAAATAAAGTATGTAAAATTTTAAATGTATTAGATACTTTACTCGGCAAATCTGGGATTAAAACGTAAAAAACTGTGGCAATTGAAATTCCAACAATTGCCAAAACTATTGGTAATAATTTTACCCATTTTGGAACATTGTGAGCATTATAAATTGCGTCATTTCCAGTCAAGATGAAGATAGAGTTTGACCAAAAATAATCCCAATTAACACCAATAAACATTTCCTTAAAAAACCAACCGGAAAAAACGGCTCCAAAAGCAAGTATAAATAAAGGCAATAACATTACTAAAGGACTTTCGTGAATTTTGTCATATGTAGATTTACTACCTTTAAAATTACCATGAAAAGTTAAATAGATAAGTCTCCATGAGTAAAAAGCTGTTAAAACTGCCGCTAAACATCCACAAATAAACGCGAAATAACCTATTTGAGAATCTGATGCAAAAGCTACTTCTAGTATCATATCTTTTGAATAATAACCTGCAAAAAAAGGTATTCCAGCTAATGCAAGCGAACCTATCCAAATCAAAATATAAGTAACAGGTAATTTTTTGAAGCAACCACCCATTTTTCTCATATCTTGTTCATTTGATAAGCCATGAATAACTGAACCTGCTCCTAAAAATAAAAGAGCTTTAAAAAATGCATGTGTAGTTAAATGAAACATAGCTGCTGGATAAGCTGACAAACCGACAGCGAAAAACATATATCCTAATTGAGAACAGGTTGAATATGCTATAACTCTTTTTATATCAAATTGAGTTAAAGCAATTGTAGATGCAAACAAAGCAGTCAAAGCTCCAATTAATGTTATAAAAGTAAGAACACCTGGGGCATATTCAAAAAGAGGTGATAATTTACACACCATAAAAACACCAGCTGTAACCATTGTTGCAGCATGTATTAATGCTGAAACTGGAGTTGGACCTTCCATGGCATCAGGTAACCATGTATGTAAAAAAAGTTGAGCAGATTTTCCCATTGCCCCGATAAAAAGTAAAAAACATGACAATTCAATAACGTTTAATTTATTATCAAAAAAAACGATACTTACATCCATCATAGAGGGAGCTAACTCAAAAATTCTTTCAAACATTATTGTATCAAAATAAGTATAAACAAAAATCAAACCCAAAATAAAACCTAGATCTCCTACCCTATTCACTAAGAAAGCTTTTACTGCAGCTGATGTAGCACTTTTTTTATTATACCAAAATCCAATCAGCAAATATGATGCAACACCTACACCCTCCCAACCAAAAAATAGTTGTAAAAGATTATTTGATGAAACAAGCATTAACATTGCAAATGTAAAAAATGATAAATATGCCATAAACCTAGCTTTTGATTTATCATGCGACATATAACCTACAGAATATAAATGAACCATTGCAGAAACAGTGTTAACGACCAAAAACATAACACAACTTAAAGTATCAAAATTAAACTCCCATAGAGCTCTAAATTCTCCAGAATTTATCCATGAAAGACTTGCACCTTCAAAATCGTTTTTCAAAATAGCTATATCATAAAAGGCGATCCAAGAAATTATCATTGATAAAAACAAACAAGAAATTGAAACGATATATGTAGGTATTGAAGAAAATCTATTTCCTAAACTCCAGGAAAGGATAGCTCCAATTAAGGGAAGAAATATAATTAAATTATACATATCATCCTTTCAAAGTATTGATTTCTTTTACATCAATGGAGCCTTTATTTCTAAAATACACTACTAGAATTGCAAGCCCAATGGCAGCCTCTGCCGCAGCTACAGTTAATATAAACAATGAAAAGATTTGGCCTGTTAAATCATTTGAAAAGTATGAAAAAGCAATAAAATTTATGTTAACTCCTAATAAAATCAATTCAATCGACATCAAAATGCTTATAACATTTTTTCTATTTAAAAAAATACCAATAACACCTAATAAGAAAATTAATGAAGAAAGAATTAAGTAGTGATTAATTAATATTGGAAGATTAAAAAATTCAAGCATTACGCACCTTCATTATTTTTTACGCTAACTACTTCAATAACATCCTCTTTTTTGGTGTCAACTTGGTTCTTTATGATTTGCTTTTTTATACCTTGTCTTTTTCTAAGAGTTAAAACGATTGCCCCAATCATGGCTACAAGAAGAATAACTCCACACATTTGAAATAATAACGCAAAATCAGTGTACAAAATGTTACCAAGAGAAATTGTATTATTTTTTTGTTCTAAATTCTGAGTATTTGATAATTTTTCAAGAGTTGAATTGTCTATAATCAAAAAGTACAGAAATTCTACTAATATAATAGAACCTAAAATTACTGAAAGTGGTTTAAATTTTAAAAATTTTGATTTTTTTTCTTCAATAGTAATATTTAGCATCATAACTACAAACAAAAATAAAACAGCTACTGCACCAACATAGACTACTATCAATAGCATTGCTAAAAACTCAGCATTTAGAAATAAAAATAAAATAGCAGAATTAATAAATGCAAGAATTAAATAAAGAACACAATATACTGGATTTTTAGACGTAATTACACCAATTGATGACAATATTACAAAAAAAGAAAAAATATAAAATAATATTGAATAGTACATAAAATTCTACTTATAAGGCGAATCTATTTTCTGAGCTAATGCAATCTGTTCTTCCCATCTATCTCCATTGGCTAACAATTTTTCTTTATCATAAAAAAGTTCTTCCCTAGTTTCCGTAGCGAACTCAAAATTTGGCCCTTCAACAATAGCGTCAACAGGACAAGCCTCAGCACAAAATCCACAATATATACACTTTGTCATATCTATATCATACCTAGTTGTTCTTCGACTACCATCTTCTCTTGGCTCTGCTTCAATTTTAATGGCTTGCGCAGGACATATAGCTTCACATAATTTACATGCAATACATCTTTCCTCACCATTTGGGTACCTTCTTAAAGCATGTTCACCTCTAAAACGAGGAGAAAGCTTACCTTTTTCATAAGGATAATTAATTGTAACCTTCTTCTTAAATAAATATTTGAAAGTAAGAAAAAGACCTTTAAATATTTCTATAAGAAAATATTTTTTTAAGTCATCTATTATATTTTTAAATTTCATAACAACCTCATATGCTTTTTGGCAAAATGTCAAAAAAAACTAAAAATCCTGCAGTAAGTACAACCCAAATAAGAGAAAAAGGAAGAAAAATTTTCCAACCTAATCTCATCAATTGGTCATATCTGTATCTTGGTGTAGACGCTCTGACCCACAAAAAGATAAATAAAATAAAAATAATTTTTATAATGAACCAAATTACACCAGGAACTTCATTTAGAGGATATACATCAATTATTGGCAACCAACCACCTAAAAACAAAGTAACTGTCAATGCACTCATTAGAATCATATTTGCGTATTCTCCTAGAAAAAACAAAGCAAATGACATTGAAGAATATTCTACAAAGTATCCAGCCACTAATTCAGATTCTCCTTCTGGCAGATCAAAAGGTGCTCTATTAGTTTCGGCAAGTACAGATATAAAAAACATTACAAACATTGGAAGAAGAGGTATTGCAAACCAAACATTTTTTTGTGCATTTACAATATCGGTTAAGTTTAAAGATCCAGCGCATAATAAAACTGTTATAATAATTAAACCAATTGAAACTTCATATGAAACCATTTGCGCAGCAGATCTTAAAGCACCTAAAAAAGCATATTTAGAATTGCTAGCCCAACCGGCAATAATAATTCCATAAACAGCTAATGAAGAAACTGCAAATAAATAAAGTATTCCAACATTTATATCTGCTAATACGTTATTTTCATCAAAAGGAATAACGGCCCAAGCAATTAGAGCTAAAATAAATGTAATCATTGGTGCTAATAAGAATAAAAATTTATTAGCCTCTCTTGGAATAATAGTCTCTTTGGACATTAATTTAAGGGCATCAGCAAAAGGTTGAAATAAACCAAATGGACCAACTACATTAGGGCCTTTTCTCAATTGCATTAATCCGATAACTCTTCTTTCAGCAAGTGTCAAATAAGCAACACTAATTAACAAAGGCAAAACGATAGCAAGTAATTTTAAGATAATAATAATAAAATAAGAAAAGTCACTATGTCCAAAAACACTAATTCCAAAATCGTTTATAAAATTCATAATTAATCTTTAACCTGACTGCATTCAGCCATAGTGCTTGAGCATCTAGAAATAGGACATGTCATAAAGAAATTTTTATTTTCATAATTTAATTTTGAAGATTTAAAGTCTGATTTTGTTATTATTTTTGGTTCTGAAGAATAAATATTTTCATCAAATTTTAACATTTTTTTTGAATTAAACATTTTTTCACGAAGTTGAAGTAAATTATCAAAATCTAATTTTTTTCCTAGCTTTTCTGACAATGCTCTTAAAATTGTCCAATCTTCTTTCGCGTCTCCCGGTGGAAAAGTTGCTCTTTGAGCATATTGTAACCTTCCTTCTAAATTAGTATAAGACCCATCTTTTTCAGTATAAGCAGCTCCAGGCAGAATTACATCAGCTAATTGAGCACCTTTATCTCCATGATGTCCTTGATAAATTACGAAACAACTACTTATATCAAAATCAAAATCATCTGCATTAAGTAAATAGACAAATTTAATTAAATTATTATTAATATCATTTTTGAGAGCTGAATGGTTATAGTCAGAATACTCACTTAATATATCAATTGCACCAACTGTACTTGCATAATTATGTAATATATTAAAACCATTCCATTTTTTATTAAATCCACCAAATTTTTTTAGAATAGAAATAGAAACTTTTTGAACATCTAAACTACAATCATTTTGCAATACTTCATCTCCAATGATTATCATTGGAAAATTAGCTTTTTTAAAATCATTTGAAATTTTATTTTTCCCTTCTAAGATTAAATTTAATATTTTTACATCAGACCCTAAGTAATCATAATTAAATTTTAGATCAAAATGTTGGGATGAAATAGATGATATTTTCAAATCTCTATGAATATAATTTTTTCTAATTCTTGCGTTCAAGATAGCGCTATCAACTCTAGGATTTGCTCCAATTAACAGAAGGTAATCGCATTTATCAAGTCCCTTGATTTTACTATTAAATAAATAATTTGACCTATTTTCATTTGAAAATATTAATTTTTTTTGAAATGGTAAAATTTTGTTTAAATTAAGTTTTTTAAATAATTCTTTAAAAGCAAATATTGCTTCATTCTCAACTTGATTACCAACAACACCTACACAGTTTTCACTTGAAATTTTACTAATTTTAGAATTAATAACTTCAAAAGCTTCATCCCATGAAACTTTTTGCAATTTATTTTTTATTTTAATAAAAGGAGTATCTAAACGTTGTTTTGACAAGCCATCAATTGCATATCTTGATTTATCAGATATCCATTCTTCATTAATACTTTCATTATTCTTAGGCAATATTCTTAAAACTTTTCCATCACGACTATCAATTCTTATATTTGAGCCTATAGCATCCATTACATCAACAGATTCTGTTTTTGTAAGCTCCCAAGGTCGAGCTACAAATTGATAAGGTTTAGAAGTTAAAGCACCAACAGGGCATAGATCAACCAAATTTCCTGATAGTTCTGAAGTCACAGCTTTTTCAAGGTATGTTGAAATTTCAACATTTTCTCCTCTTCCAGTTGCTCCAAGATCTTCTACCCCTGCCACTTCATTTGCAAATCTTACACATCTTGTACAATGAATACACCTTGTCATCGTTGTTTTGATTAAAGGACCCATATTTTTATCAGAAACTGCTCTTTTAGAATTTTCAAAACGAGTTTCACCTTTACCAAAATAAAGTGCTTGATCTTGAAGATCACATTCACCACCTTGGTCACATATTGGGCAATCTAAAGGATGATTAATTAACAGAAATTCCATAACACCTTTTCTTGCTTTATCAACCATTTCAGATGATGTTTTAATAACCATTCCTTCAGAAGCTGGCATTGCACATGACGCAATAGGTTTTGGAGCTCTCTCCATCTCCACCAAACACATTCTACAATTTCCTGCCACTGATAGTTTTTCATGATAACAAAATCTTGGAATTTCAACACCTGCTGCTTCACACGCTTGTAAAACTGTAGATCCTTGTGGCACTGATATTTCAATACCATCGATTTTAATATTAATATTTCTTAATTCGTCCATATTATTTCACTTATATTAACTTATTCTGCTGCTATTTTTTTTAGTTTCAAGCCCATTTCAATTTCATCTCTAAAGTTTTTAAATAATCCTTGAATAGGCCATGCTGCCGCATCCCCAAGAGCACATATCGTATGTCCTTCTACTTGTTTTGTAAGTTCTAAAAGATTGTCAATATCTCTAGGACTTGCGTCTTTAGAAGCTATTTTTTTAAGCAATCTCCACATCCAGCCAGTACCTTCTCTACATGGTGTACATTGTCCACAACTTTCATGTTTATAAAAAAAGGCTAATCTAACTATTGCTTCAACAATATCTGTAGTTTTATCCATTACAATAACTCCTGCTGTGCCTAAACCAGTTCCAGCATTTTTAAGTGAATCAAAGTCCATTGTAATTGTATCACAAATTTGTTTAGGCAACATCGGCGTTGAACTTCCACCAGGAATGATAGCTAGCAAGTTATTCCAACCACCAATAACTCCTCCAGCGTGTTTTTCTATTAATTCTCTTAAAGGTATACCCATTTCTTCTTCTACATTACATGGTTTATTAACATGTCCTGATATACAAAATAATTTTGTTCCAGTATTATTTTCTTTTCCTAACTTTGAAAACCAATTTTCACCTCTTCTAAGGATAGTTGGGACAACGGCAATTGATTCGACATTATTTACAGTTGTTGGGCAACCATAAAGTCCAACCCCAGCTGGAAAAGGTGGCTTTAATCTTGGCTGGCCTTTCTTTCCCTCAAGCGATTCTAATAAAGCAGTTTCTTCTCCACAAATGTAAGCACCTGCACCTCTGTGAAGATACAAATCAAAATCCCATCCACTTTTACAAGCATTTTTTCCAATCAACTTATTTTCATATGCTTCATCTATTGCTGATTGTAAAATTTTAGCTTCGTTTGCAAACTCACCTCTAATATAAATATAACACTTGTGTGCCCTCATTGCATAAGATGCTATTAAACATCCCTCTATCAGCTTATGCGGTTCATGCCTGATAATATCTCTATCCTTACATGTCCCAGGTTCAGATTCGTCTGCATTTACTACTAAGTAATGTGGACGCTCTCCAAGAGTTTTTGGCATAAATGACCATTTAAGACCTGTCGAAAACCCAGCACCACCTCTTCCTCGTAGACCAGAGTTTTTAATTTTTTCAATTATCACATCATGATCCAAAGATAAAATTTTCTTAGTTTTATCCCAATCTCCTCTTTTTAAAGCATAAGATAGTTTATTGCTTTGAAAACCAAATATATTATTAAATATTTTATCCTTATTTTGTAACATTTATATTTCCATTTTTATCATATGGTTCAGATGACTTTCTTCCAATAACTGAACCAGGTTTAATATTTTTCTTTGTTTTAATTTTATTTAATAACTGTTTTGTAGATTTATAATCTAAATCTTCATAATAATCGTCATTAATTTGAAGTATTGGTGCATTTACACAGGCTCCAAGACATTCTACTTTCATTAAAGTAAACATGTTATCAGGAGTAGTCTCACCATCTTTAATTTTAAGTGTGTCAAATATTGATTTTTCTATTTGATCTGATCCTCTCAACCAACATGGTGTAGTATGACAAAGTTGAAGTAATTTTTTACCAATTGGCTTTAAATTAAACATAGTATAAAAAGAAGCAACTTCATAAACTTTCATATATGGCATGTCTAACATCTCAGCTACCCTTTCAATTTCAGGCACTGGCAACCAACCATTTGATTTTTTTTGAACATAATGAAGTAAAGGTATTACCGCACTTGCCTTTCTATTTGATGGGTATTTATCTAAAATCTCATCAACTTTAACTTGATCAATATTACAAAGCTTATAGTTGTCTGTTTTTAATTGTTTTTTTTTCATCTGTCTATTTCACCAAAAACAATATCTAATGATCCAATGATTGCCACAGAGTCAGCAAGCATATGCCCTTTAGACATATAATCTAATGATGATAAAAAGTAAAACCCTGGTGCTCTAATTTTACACCTATAAGGCTTATTAGATCCATCAGACTCTAACATAACGCCAAATTCACCTTTTGGTGCCTCTACAGAGGTATATGTCCGTCCCTTGGGAGGTCTAAAACCTTCAGTATAAAGCTTAAAATGATGGATCAAGGCTTCCATAGAACCTTTCATTTCACTTCTTTTTGGTGGTGCTATTTTTTTATCTTCCGTAATGTAATCACCGTTTGGTATTTCATTAATTACTTGCTTAATTAACTTTAGAGACTGTCTCATTTCCTCCATTCTAACCAGATATCTTGCATAACAATCTCCTGTTTTACCAACAGGAATATCAAAGTCTAATTTATCATATACTTCATAAGGCTGTGATTTTCTTAAATCCCATTTTACCCCAGATGCTCTTAAACAGGGACCTGAAAAACCTAAAGAGAGAGCTTCATCTCTAGACACTTTTCCAATACCGACAGTCCTTTGCTTAAAAATTCGATTTTCAGTTAATAATGTTTCAACATCATTAATAAATCCTTCGAATTGATCTGCCCATAAATCAATGTCTTCAAGTAAACCATCTGGTAAATCTTGATGAACTCCACCAGGTCTTATATATGAAGCATGCAATCTAGCACCTGAAACTCTTTCGTAAAACTCCATGAGTTTTTCCCGTTCTTCAAAACCCCACAACAAAGGGGTCATAGCACCTACGTCAATAGCAAAAGTCGTAATATTTAAAATATGATTTAAAATTCTTCCAATTTCACAAAATAATACTCTTATATATTGACCTCTTAATGGCACATTTACATTTAATAATTTTTCGATTGCTAAAGCATAAGCATGTTCTTGATTCATTGGAGATACATAGTCCAATCTATCAAAATAAGGTAAAGCCTGAACATAAGTTTTATTTTCAATAAGTTTTTCAGTACCTCTATGAAGCAATCCAATATGCGGATCAGCTCTTGTAATTATTTCTCCATCCATCTCCATAACTAGTCTTAATACTCCGTGAGCAGCAGGATGCTGGGGACCGAAATTCATGGTAATTGGCTTGATCTTTGTATCAGTCATTATTTTTCTTATCCTTTATTTTATCTTCCACGCCCCACGGTGAATTAAAGTCGAAATCTCTATAGTCCTGAGTAAGTTTAACTTTATCATAAACTACTCTTCTACTTTCTGTTTCATAAGACACTTCATCAAATCCAGTTAGTGGAAAATCTTTTCTTAATGGATGACCTTGAAAACCATAATCTGTCAATAATCTTCTTAAATCTGGATGACCATCTACATAAATTCCAAACATATCCCAAAGTTCTCTTTCAGCCCACAGAGCAGAAAAATATAACTTCGATATAGATGGAATTACTTCATTTGCACTTATAGAACATAATACTCTAACTCTTTGGTTATTGGTAATTGATAAAAATTGATAAATTATTAAAAATCTATCTTTTTTATTTGGATAATCAACTGCTGTTATATCAGACAATTGATCAAACAAGCATGAGGGATCATCTTTCAAAAATTGTATTAATTTTAAGAGATTATCTTTCTCTACCGAAATTTCAAGTTGATCAAGAACAACTTTAATTGATCTATATTTTACTTTGCAATATTCTTTTATTTGACTTGATAAAGACATTAAATCGACTAAACTCTTGAAATTGTTGAGGTACGTCTAATTTTTTTTTGTAGTTGGAGCAATCCATAAATCAAAGCTTCTGCAGTTGGAGGACATCCTGGGACATAAATATCAACTGGAACTATCCTGTCACAACCCCTAACAACAGAATAAGAATAATGATAATAGCCTCCACCGTTAGCGCATGAACCCATGGAAATGACCCATCTTGGTTCAGCCATCTGATCATAAACTCTTCTTAAAGCTGGAGCCATTTTGTTTGTAAGAGTTCCAGCAACAATCATAACGTCTGATTGTCTTGGACTAGGTCTAAAAAGCATACCATATCTATCCATATCATAACGTGATGCAGCACTATGCATCATTTCAACTGCACAGCATGCCAAACCAAAAGTCATTGGCCATAAAGATCCAGATTTAGCCCAATTAAATAATTTATCTGCCTGACCTATAATAAAGCCTCTATTAGAGATTTCATCAGTAACAGCATTTAAAATATCGTCTTGACCAGAAAATTTTGGGTCTTCAGTTAACTGCTTGCCTAAAAAATCATCTACTCCCATTCTAAAGCACCTTTTTTCCATTCATATATAAAACCAAAAGTTAAAACTAATAAAAAAAACATCATTGACCAAAAACCAAACAATCCAATATTCCCTAATGAGACTGCCCAAGGAAATAGAAAAGCAATTTCCAAGTCAAATATTATAAATAAAATAGCAACTAAATAAAATCTGACATCAAAATTTACTCTAGTATCTTCAAACACATCAAAACCACATTCAAAAGGCATGTTTTTTTCTGGATCTGGATTTTGATTACCGACAACAAAAGCTGAGGCTACAAAAGCAACACATATAGCAATTGCAAACATAATAAATATAAGTATAGGTAAATAATTTATTAAATTTTCGTTCAAGATAATCCTTAATTTAAACCTTATATAAATGAGTTAACATTATATAGAATAATGTCAATATCAGTTTAAAAAAAATTAATATTATATCAATTATATTTTTTTTCTGTCAAAAATGTAAATGCCCAAGAATATTACAATTAATGAAATTAAATGATAAATATGAAAATCCTCATCTAAGACTATTATTGCTAGCACAGAGGTAAATAGTGGAACTAAATTTGTATAAAGACCAGATAAAGATGGTCCGATAATTTTAACTCCTTTCATAAATAAAATTTGTGCTAGTAATGAGGGAAATATTATTATAACTGATAAAATAATTAATCCTTTAACAGTTGGAAAAAAGAATGAATGATTAGTTATTTCAATGATTAACCCGGGTAAAGAACCTACAAACGCAATATATGAAAAAATTGTCATCAACAAAATGTCATTTATTTCAGGCCTTTTTCTTAAACCAACAGCATAAATTGCATAAAAAATACATGCAAAAATCATTAATAAATCCCCATTATTTAATTTAAGTCTTAATAATGATACAAGGTCACCATTAGAAATAACAATTGACACACCTACAAATGTAACTAACAAACCAGCAACTTGTTTGAAATTAATTATAGTTTTAAGCCAAAACATAGATATTATCATTATGAAAGCAGGCATGGTTGATTGAACTATACCTAAGTTGATCGCAACTGTATGATGTGCAGAGATATAATAAATAGAGTTAAATGTTGTAAACCCACATAATCCCATTATAACCATCCATTTAAAATGAGATTTAAAAACTTGAAACCCTAAGCTTAATTGGTGCCTGCATATGATTGATAAAATAATCATAACACCTAGCCATCTACCTGTAACAATTAACATTGGAGAAATCTCATCAACGGCCAGTCTGCCAGCTATAGCGTTGAATCCCCAAAATAATGAAGCTAGGGTGAGGAACAAGTGTGGGTTATAAAGTTTTTCTTTCACAAATTTAAGTTAAGGATATAATCAAAGCACTAAATATTTAAACGTTTTTTTTAAATGAACAAGCAAAATATGTTGTATGAAAGATTTAGAAATACCAAACCGTCAAGTACACTTAGAATTAATGAAATATCTAACAAACTTCTTGATGAAGGAAAAAATGTTTATAAATTTGGGCTTGGTCAGTCACCTTTCCCAGTGCCAGAAATTCTGATTGAAACGTTAAAAAAAAATGCACCTCAAAAAGATTATTTAAATGTATCAGGCCTATTAAAACTTCGAGAGGTTGTTGCTAAATATCACTCCAAAAAAAATCTTTATAATTATTCAGAAGATAATGTGATAATAGGCCCAGGGTCTAAAGAACTTATTTTTCAGTGTCAAATGGTTACAGAAATGCCCTTGTTGCTTCCCAAACCAAGTTGGGTTTCTTATGAACCACAAGCAAAGATTTTAAAAAAAGATGTAAATTGGATTGACACATCAAAAAACACAAATTGGCATTTGAGTGCAAATGCACTTAGAGATTATTGCAAAAATAACAAATATAAATATCAACTATTAATACTTAATTCACCTAATAATCCGACTGGAACAAATAATGAAGATTTAGAAGAATTGTCGAAAATTTGTAAAGAAAATAACATTATAGTTATTTCAGATGAAATTTATACTGAATTAGATTTTAATGGAAATTATCATTCAATTAGTCATTTTTATCCTGAAGGGACTATCATTTCTTCTGGATTAAGTAAGTGGTGCGGTGCTGGTGGATGGAGACTAGGAACCTTAATATTTCCGAAAGAATTAAAAATAATTCATGATAGTGTTAGATCATTAGCTAGTGAGACATTTACATCAGTTAGTGCGCCCATTCAATATGCAGCTGTAAAGGCTTACACAGAAGATCATTCAGAATATTTGAACAACTCAAGAACAATTTTAAAAAAAGTAGCTGATTTTGTTTATGATCAACTATCAGAAATAAGAATAGAATGCATAAGACCTCAAGGAGGATTTTATATATTATGTGATTTTTCAAAAATAATTAAACACAATAACATAATTAACAATTCAACAACTCTATGCGAACAAGTACTTCAGAATACTGGATTTGCAATGCTTCCAGGAAAAAACTTTGGAATTGAAGATGAAAAACTTATTACTAGAATGGCATTTGTAGATTTTGATGGAAACAAAGCATTATCTTTTATGAAAGATAATACTTCTATAAAAGATGATGATTTTAATGAGCTCTTTCCAAAAATAAATGAAGGCATTCTAAATTTAAAATCTTGGTTAAAAAGTGAATTTTTAAGTTAATTTAATATTAACAGCACTACTTTTACCTTTATTTACTGCCACTTCAAAAGTAACTTTTTGGCCTTCAGTAAGAGTTCTTATGCCATTTTTTTCTAAAGAAGTCTTATGAACAAAAACATCTTTTTCATCCCCTGTAGGTGTAATAAAACCATATCCTTTTTGAAAATTAAACCACTTAACAACACCTTCCATAACCGACTCCTTAACTTTGTTGATCAAATGAATTAAAGTTAGTTCAATCAAATTATAGAAATACATTAATTCAATTTATACATTATCAATAATATTATTTAACTACAATTTATTTTTTTGTAAATCTAACTCCAACCATCTTGTTTCTAATTCATCTAATTTCTTTTTAGACATTTCTAAAGTTTTTGAAGATTCTAAAAATTTATCAATATTTTTTGTATATAAATCTGCATCTGATAAGATATTGTTCATCTGCGATATAATAGTTTCTAATTTTTTAATCTCACTTGGTATGATGGACAATTCATGTTCTAATTTATAGGTTAATTTATTATTATTTGATATTTTACTTTGATTATCTTTTTTTACTTTATTTAAATCATGTCTTATTAAATTTTTATTTTTAAAACTATTTTTTTTTAATTTTAAATAATCTGAATATCCTCCTATACAGTCTATAACCATACCATCACCTTGAAATGCTAAAATTCTAGTAACTGTCTGGTCTAAGAAATCTCTATCATGTGAAACTATAATTAATGTGCCTTTATAATTAATGAGAATTTCTTCTAACAAATCAAGAGTATCCATATCAAGGTCATTTGTTGGTTCATCAAGAATTAAACAGGATTTAGGGTTTGCAAGTATCTTTGCAAGCATTAATCTGTTTTTTTGTCCTCCGGACAAAGTAAACACGTAATCATTTAATATCTTTGGATCAAATTGAAATTCTTTCAAATATCCATATACATGTCTATCTTTTCCCATAACATTTATATAGTCACCTCCTGAGGGACACATGTTTTTTTTTATAGTTTCTTTCAAAAATAAATCTGATCTTTTTTGATCAAAATATGAAAATTCTATATTTTTAAAATTTTTAATTGTTCCTATGTCTGGAATTTCTTCTTTTAATAAAAGTTTTAAGAAGGTTGTTTTACCAGATCCATTTCCACCAAGTATTCCAATTCTATCCCCCTTATTAATTTTAAAATTGAAGTTTTCTAAAATTTTAATTTCTTCAGAATTTGTCTTAAATGATTTTGAAACATTGAAAAACTCTGAAATTGATTTTGCGTGATCTTTAAATTTAATATTAGTGTTTACTTTAATTTTTGAAATTGCACGTCTATAAGATGATTCATCTTCTTCTAGTTTTTTTTGCATTAATTTAATTTGCTCAAGCCTTCTAACGTTCCGTTTTACTCTTGCTTTAACACCCTTAGAGGCCCATTCAATATCAACCGACAAACTTTGTTTTCTATTTTTTAATTCTTTTTCCTCTTGTTCTAATAGAGATTGTGACCATTTATCAAAAAACTTAAATCCTTTTGGACTTATTTTTAAATTACCTCTATCTATCCAAAAAACTTTATTAGTTACATTTGATAAAAAAGTCCTATCATGTGAAACACAAATTATAGTCCCATTATATTTATTCAAATAATTTTCTAACCATTCAATAACCTCAAGATCAAGATGATTGGTAGGTTCATCTAATAATAAAATGTCTGGCTCATTTATAAGAGCTTTCGCCAAACCTACTTTTCTTAGTTGACCACCTGATAAATCAATAAGTTTGCTCTTTAAGTTTATATTTAATGCTTCTGTTATAATATCAATTTTAAACTTTTTTTCTTCATCATCATTAATCGTTGATATTAATTCCTGTAAAATATTTTTATTAGAAAGATTAATAAACTCCTGATTCAGATATCCAATTTCTATCTTGTTTTCCAACCATCTTTTGCCTTCTTCTAGTTCAATTTCTCCAGCAATCATTTTCATCAAAGTTGTTTTACCAGAACCATTTTTACCAACTAGAGCAATCCTGGATTTTTGATGAAGGTTGAAATTTAGATCTTCAAATATTGGCTTATCTTTAAACCTAAACATTGCTTCTTTAATTGATAAAATTAATTGTGAACTCATGATTTAAATCTAAAATTAATTTAAACTAATTTGAAAATTACCTAAATCTGAATAATCTGCTTTTACAATATCACCTTTTTTTATTGGAATTGGCTTTGTAACAGTACCAGTAGAAACAAAATGACCTTTCTTTAAAGGAATTTTAAATTCTAATAATTCATTTAATAACCACTTAAGTGCCAATATTGGACTTCCTAATACATTTTCTCCCAAACCATGTTCACTAATTTCATCATTAACTGAAATACAAACTTTTTGATCTTTTAAGTTTTTATTTTTCCAATCATCAGATAATTTTGGTCCAAGAATAAATTGATTTGCACATGCATTATCAGCTATCAAATTAGCCTCACCTACTTTGGTAAAATTTAAAAATCTAGAATCTGGTAGCTCAATGCCAGCATATAAACTTTCAATTATTAAGAGTGTTTCTTGCTCTGAGTAATTAGATTTGTTGAAATCTAAATCATGTTTCATTTTAAAAATAAATTCCACTTCAGCTACTAACATTTGATTTGGTAATAATTTAATACTTTCATTATAATTATTTTTTTTTTCTTCGAGCAAAACTCCAGCGAGTGGCGACTGAGCTCCTATATGTTCCTGACCAGCTTTATTACTTGCAGCAATCTTCCAACCAAAAATATCCTTGCTTGAAAATTTATTAAAATACTTTTGAACTTCATAACCATCAGTTCTATCTTTTGGTGCGATATCATCAATAACAGTAATGTCATCAATTAAAGTTCCATTTTGCCAATGGTTCCAAATGATATTTGCTAATTTAAATTCATTATCTTTTTTCATATTCAACAATTCATAAAAAATTTTTAAATTTACAATATCAACAAATTATACATAGATAAAATAATTTAAAGTTATTTTTAAAAATTTTAAATTTAGTTGCCTAGTAAACTATTTAAATGGTTCAGGATTTTTTACATTCAAGGTTTGTGGTTTATATAAATTTGGTTATAAAAAACAAAATTGATTAAAGATATTAATAAGTTATAGGATCAATTTTTTGACTACTTGGTTTAGTGTTTGCAAATGAATCTCTAGTATTGTGAAATTTCCAGTAATTATCTAAATTAGGGAATTCTCTTCTCCAATCAAATTCTTTAAATCTAATGTCTACATATTCTAGAGTTGTGAAAGCAGAAATGTCAGCAATATTGAAATAATCATCTACAAAATAATTTTTGGAACCAAGATCTTTAGATAAGTATTTAAGTCCATTAAAAATTTTCTCTTCCTGTCTTTCAATCCATTGTTTACTAATTAAATTATTAACTCTTACATTTTCCAGACGAATTAGAACAACTGCATCACAAATACCATCGGAAATTGCTTCAATAGATAGTGTAGATAATTCATTCTTATAATCACAAGGGTACAATTTTGGGCTAGGAGCGATTTGATCTAAATATCGAATAATTACTTTGCTATCGAAAATGTGTTGTTTATCTTTAGTAATTAGAATTGGTACTTTTCCTAATGGGTTTTTATCTTTAGTTAAAGTATTTTTATTCCAAGGAATATCAATAATAACTTCATGATCTATTTTCTTTTCTTGAAGTGATACTCGTACTTTTCTTGCATATGGACTTGGTGCCGCAATTATTAGTTTCATGCCAGTAATCTAATCAAAATATAAACTTTAGGTTAATAATAATTAATATTTTTGAATTTTAATGGTGACCCCTACGGGATTCGAACCCGTGTTGCCGCCGTGAAAGGGCGATGTCCTAAACCACTAGACGAAGGGGCCATTATTTTTTAATTCATAAATTAAAAATCAAAAGTTATCAAGTCATTATATCAATTAAATTAAATTCCACTTTGTTCTTATTATTCCATTCATTTGAAACTAAATTACCTAAAAAATGTAAGGACTTATTTTTTTCTAAAACTGATAAAAAGGTAGTTTCATTAATATTAAAAATTTTACAATCTATTTCACCTGAATTATCATAAACTTTAACAAGAAGATGTTGTTTTTCTTTTCCAAAAAAGACTAATTTATTAATTATTACATCTTTTAGTAGAAATATTGGCATTGGATTCCCCTGTCCCCATGGCCCAAGTTTTTTAATCCAATCCATTAAGTCACTATTCAAAGATGAGATTGATAATTCACTAGTAACTAATATTTCTGAAATTAATTTATTTTCTTGGAAGGCATGTTCAACCTTAGAAATCAAAAAATCTTTAAACATTTGTATTTTATTATTTTCAATTGTAAGACCAGCAGCTAAGTCATGTCCTCCACCTTTAACAAGTAATTTCTTATCTAAAGCCTCCAAAAAATATTCCCCTATTGGAATATTAGCAATAGATCTAGCTGATCCTTTAGAATGATTATGACCTAATGATATTGCACAACAAGGTCTGTTGTACTTTTCTTTAATTTTACCAGCCAAGATACCAACAATTCCTTCATTCCAATTTTCACCAACTAAAAATAAAAAATCAGGTAATTTTCCTATCTTATTTTTTTCACTCTCAACCATGCCTATTGCTTCTAAAGTAGAGTTGTTAGTTAATTTCTTTCTTTTCTCATTAAGTTGATAAAGTTTTGATGCAAGCTCATTTGCTTTACTAATATCTTTTGATATCAATAAACTTACACCTATGTCGCTTGAACCAATTCTTCCAGCTGCATTAATTTTTGGCCCTAGTTTATAACCCAAAGTTTCTTCATCTGGTATTTTATTTAGATCCGATATATCGCATAAAGCATTTATACCTAGATTTTTTCTCTGAGAAATAATATTTAAACCAGCTTTAACAAAACATCTATTAAGGCCTTTTAAAGGGACTACATCACAAACTGTTCCTAAAGCAACTAAATCTAAAAATCTAAATAAATTTGGTTCTTTTATTTTTTCAAAAACACCTCTTTGTCTTAACTCTCTAGTTAAACCAACAATCATTATAAAAGTTACCCCAACAGCACTTAAATAATGATATTCATTTCCATTTTCTTTACGCTTAGGATTTACTATTGAAAAAGCAGGAGGCAAATCATCATCGGGTGTATGATGATCAATGATAATACAATCTATGTCTGTCTTATTTAATTCTTTTAATGGTTCATGAGAATTAATTCCACAATCAACTGTTATAATTAAATTTGAGCCTTTTGAAATTAAACTATTCAAAGCAGAAATATTTGGGCCATAACCTTCTAAAAATCTATCTGGTATATGAATGTGAACTTCAATCTCAAAATATTGTAAAAATAATTTTAACAATGCTGCAGAAGTTGCACCATCGACATCATAATCACCAAAAATCCCTATAGGATTTTTATTTTCTATTTCATTTGCAATACGCTTAACTGTTTTATCCATATCTATAAAAATATTTGGGTCAGGGAGAAAGTTTTTTATCTTTGGGTCTATGAAAAGTTCAAAATTATCTTTAGAAACCTTATTATCAATTAGGATTGGCACTAATACAGAAGGAAAATTAAACCTTTGAGAAAAGAACAATTCAAAATGTGTTTCTAATTCTGTTTTAGTTGATAATTTCCAGTAATTTTGATTTATTGATTTTTTATTTTGGTAATAGCTATTTTGATTATCATTCATTTTATTTTAATTATATATACAAAAAGCTAATGCGTTACCGACTGTACCTTTTAATTTATTAATTTTTAAAACAGCTTTTCCCATCTGAGTACGTTTAACAGTATGAGTAAATATAATTAGATTTGCAACTTGATTACCTTTCTGTAAATCTTGATAAATAGTTTCAATAGAAATTTTGAAGGTTTTAAAAATACTAGTTAAATCAGATAAAATTCCAACTTTATCTACAACACTTACTCTTAAATAAAATTTGACTTCAGACTTAAACGATTTTGAATTTGATACTTGATTAATTTTATCACTGTTTCTTAATATTCCAGTTCTATTTCCTCCAGCTAAACAATCAAATATATCAGACATAACTGCTGAAGCAGTTGGCTTTGACCCAGCTCCAGCGCCAGTCAAAAGTAGTGGTCCTGCTAAATTAGAATTAATTTCAATTGCATTTAAAACGCCTTCAATTTTAGCAAGACTATGATCTTTAGAAATCAGCCATGGTTCTACTGAACATTCAAAAGAATTTTCATTTGAACATATTGCAAGCAATTTTATTTTGTAACCAAAATTACGAGCAGTTTTAATATCATATAAGGTTACTTCTGACACACCTCTCACATGCATTCCAGATAATCTTGGTAACTTTTTAAATACTAAAAGAGATAAAATTGCTAATTTATGTGCAGCATCAATTCCTTCAACATCAAAAGTTGGGTCTTTTTCTGCATAACCAAGTTTTTGAGCAGTTTTAAGAACTTTTTCAAAATCTATAGATTTCTTCTCAATTTCATCCATAAGATAATTTGATGTTCCATTCATAATACCTGTAATTTGAGAAATTTTATTAGAGACTAAACTTTCTTTTATTACCTTAATGACTGGCACTCCTCCAGCAACCGACGCTTCAAATCCAAAATAAACTGAATTTTTATTTGATAATTCTGACAGATCCTTGCCATGTTCTGCAATTAAAGCTTTATTAGCGGTTATCAGATGTTTGTTGTTTTTAATAGCTATAAAACAAACATCCTTAGCAATGCCTTCCGAACCTCCTATTAATTCAATAATTAAATCTATATTTTTATCCTGAGCTAACTTCTTGGCATCTGAAAAATAAGCAATACCTTTTGGTATAAAATTACGTTTCTTTTTTTTATTTCTGTACGAAACTGCTTTAATAATAAAAGATTTTTTATATTCTTTATGTTTAGTTAATTGACTAACGACTTCACTGCCAACATTTCCAATACCAGCTATTCCAATTGAAACAGGTAATGATGTCATAAAACTTATCTTTTAGAGAATTGAAAACTTTTTCTAGCTTTTGCTTTGCCGTATTTTTTTCTTTCAACTGTACGGGAATCTCTTGTCAAAAGTCCAGCTGATTTTAAAGTTGTTCTTAATTCAGGTTCGAATAAAGAGAGGGCTTTACTTATTCCATGTTTAACAGCACCTGCCTGACCAGAAAGGCCACCACCTTTGACAGTTGCCATTACATCAAATTCTTTAACTCTATTAGCTATCTCAAAGACATGGTTGAGTTGCATTTGTAAGACTGGTCTATCAAAATAAATTGGCATTTCCTTGCCGTTTACAGTCATGACACCAGATCCTCGTTTTACCCAAACTCTGGCAGTAGAATCTTTCCTTCTGCCAGTAGCATAAGATCTACCCAATTTATCAATTTTAGGTTCAGTTGGCTGCATTGATTGATCTGCATTAGCATTACTTTCTAATTCATTCATATTATTTACTTCTTCATTCATATATGACCTAACTATTTTTTCTATTTAAAGATTTAATATCAATTGCCTCAGGTTTCTGAGCTTGGTAAGGATGTTCGCTTCCACTGTAAATATGAAGTTGTTTTAAAACTTTTCTTCCTAAGGGACCTTTTGGTATCATTCTTTTAACAGCAAGTTGAATTACCTTAGAAGGAGTTTTACCAGTTAGTATTTTTTCTGGTGTAGTAGATTTAATACCTCCAGGATAACCAGTATGCCAATAATAATTTTTGTTAAATCTTTTTTGGCCTTTTAAAAGAACTTTTTCAGAATTGATGATAATTATGTTATCTCCACATTGCATATTCGGAGTAAAATATACTTTATCTTTACCTCTTAATTTATTTGCAACAATTGCTGCTAATCTACCTAACACTAGGCCTTCAGCATCTATGATGTACCAACTTCTCTTCAAATCAGCAACTTTGGGTATAAAAGTTTTATTTGGTCTCATAATATCCTCTAAATATACTGTGCTTATATAAGTAATGATTTGATTAGTCAA
The DNA here is from genome assembly GCA_902590245.1 of uncultured SAR116 cluster alpha proteobacterium. Classification (GTDB taxonomy): domain Bacteria; phylum Pseudomonadota; class Alphaproteobacteria; order Puniceispirillales; family Marisalimonadaceae; genus TMED54. The sequence continues at coordinate 55,115 of CACIWG010000003.1, forward strand.
CAAATCAAAACAATAAATAGTAAGTTTTATAATTTACATATTAAAAGATTTTTTTTATGTTTACTAAATGTTAACAACTGAAGATTTTAAGAAACAGATTGAAGTCTTATCTAACGGCAAATATTTGTCCTATGATGAAGGTAAGTCTGCATTTGAGTATATAATGACTGGCAATGCAACTGATATATTAATTTCATCATTTCTAACATCCTTGAAAATCATATTTATAAATAGTGGCATTTCTCACGATATCATTGCAGCTGGTGCGGATATCATGCGAGAAAAAGCTATTAAGATTAATGCCCCAGACGATACAATTGATGTTGTAGGAACAGGTGGAGATGGTCATAATACTTTAAATATTTCAACTGCTACAGCTCTAGTAATATCAGGAGCTGGAATAAAAGTCGCTAAACATGGCAATTATTCAGCAAGCTCTATGTCAGGATCAGCTGATGTATTAATTTCATTGGGTATAAACATTAAAAATGATATTTCTAATGTTCAAAAATGTTTAGATGAATGTGGAATATGTTTTCTTTTTGCACCAAAACACCATAGTGCGATGAAACACGTTATGAATGTTAGAAAAGAACTTCATTTTAGAACAATATTTAACTTACTAGGCCCCTTATCCAACCCTGCATTTGTAAAAAAACAATTAGTTGGTGTTTATGATAAAAGTCTTTTAATGCCCTTTGCTAAAGCCCTAAAAAAACTCGGATCTACTAATGCTTGGATTGTGTCTAGCGACAATGGAATGGATGAAGTTACCACAACAGGTAAAACTTTTGGAGTGAAGCTATTAAATGGAAAGTTATCAGAATTTGAGCTTAAACCAGAAACTTTTGAAATTGAAAAAGTTTCAATTGAAAAACTTAAAGGTGGGGATTCGAATTATAATGCCAAAGAAATAATACAACTGTTAAATGGAGAAAAAGGACCATTTAGAGATATAGTTAAAGTCAATGCGATTTGTTCAATTTTAGCCTCTGGACTAACAAATGATGTCAAAGAAGCATCTGAAATGGTAACTAAGTCTATAGACTCCAAATCTGCATTGGAAAAACTTAATTTATTAAAACAAGTTTCAAATGCTTAAAATGAAAACATTATCTGATATTGTTGAGTATAAAAAAGAAGAAGTTAATATAAAAAAAAAGCTTTTGACTTTGACTCAAATAAAAGAAGAAAGCTCCAATTATATTCCAACAAGACCCTTTTTAAAACAAATAGAAAGCAACAAATCTAGGATAAGTATTATCTCTGAAATAAAAAAAGCATCACCAAGCAAAGGTGTTATTAGAAGTGATTTTAATCCTGTAGAGATTGGTCAAATTTATGAGAAAAATGGAGCAACATGTCTTTCGATTCTAACTGATAGAAAATTTTTTCAAGGTGATGACAAATTCATTAAAGCTGTAAAAAGTAAAGTTTCGCTCCCTGTTTTAAGAAAAGACTTTATTGTTGATGAATGGCAAATTGAAGAATCAAGATATTTGGGTGCTGATTGTATATTGTTGATTTTATCATGTTTATCATTTGATCAAGCAAAAGAATATGAAGAATATGCTTTTAGTTTAGGTATGAACGTAATAGTTGAAGTTCATAATTTACAAGAATTAGAACTTGCTAACAAACTTAAAGCCAAACTAATTGGAATCAATAATAGAAATTTAAAAACAATGGATGTTAACATTAACACCTCAATAAATTTGATAAATTATGTAGAGAAAAGTAAAATAGCAATTTCGGAAAGTGGCATCTCTAACTCAAAAGATTTAGAAAATTTAGTTCAATCTGGGTTCAATACTTTCTTAATTGGTGAAGCTTTGATGAAAGAAAATAATATAGCTAAAATGTTTAAGAGATTAAAGGCAATAGATGTCTAAAAAATTATCACATTTAGATCATAATAACAACCCAAGTATGGTGGATATAAGTTCAAAATCAGAAAGCAAAAGAATTGCAAAGGCTTATGCGAAAGTAATGTTAAATAATGAAATACTCAAGCTTATTTCTGAAAATAAAATACTTAAAGGTAACGTCCTTGAAGTTGCAAATATAGCTGGAATTCAAGCGGTAAAGAAAACTCACGAATTAATTCCTCTTTGTCATCCCTTATCACTTTCATATGTAAAAATACAATTTGAAGTTTCTAAAAATAAAAACTTAATTGAAATTACTTCAGAAGTATGCAGTGTAGGGAAGACTGGTGTTGAAATGGAAGCACTTACTGCAGTTTCGGCTGCTGCTTTAACAATATATGATATGTGTAAATCTTTAGATAAAAAAATAACAATTACTGATATTAAATTAAAACATAAATCAGGCGGTAAATCTGGTATCTTCAATGCCTAAAACGGATCTTCTATCAGTTGATCAAGCAATATCAGCTATAGTTAAAAAAATTTTACCATTAAAAAAAGAAGAGAAAATAAAACTATCAGATAGTCTTGGAAGAATATTATCTAAAAATATCATATCGAAACGTAATAATCCTAGTGAAGATACTTCTGCAATGGATGGTTTTGCTATAAATTCAAAAAAAAGTACTAATAAATTTAAAATTATTGGAGAGTCATCTGCAGGAAATCCTTTCAAAGGTAAAGTAGGTAAAAATGAAACTGTTCAAATTTTTACAGGATCATTTCTCCCCAAAGGTACTAATACTGTAATTATTCAAGAAAATATTAAATATGTAACTCCAAATATCATTACTAACACTGTAACATTTAAAAAAAATCAAAATGTAAGAAAAAAGGGTGTGGATTTAAAAATTGGAGAATTAGTTGTTAAAAAAAATACTTTAATCAATTCAAGAATTATTTCATCTATAGCAATGTCTAATAACGATTACGTTTATGTAAAAAAAAAACCATTAATAGGAATTTTGTCAACAGGAAATGAAATTGTTGATATCGGGAAAAAAGTTGGAAAAAATCAAATACCTAGTGGAAATAATTTGATGATTTCCTCAATGATTAGAGTTTTTGGTGGAAGTCCAAAAATTTTACCTATTGCAAAAGACAAAGCTAAAGATATTGAAAATATCTTAAATAGAAATTTAGACTGTGATTTTTTTGTATCTTCTGGTGGTGCTTCTGTAGGAAAATATGACCTTTTAAAAAGTATTTTGGATAAAAAAAACAATACTACCAATTTACATTTTTGGAAGATAGCTATGAGGCCTGGAAAACCCCTTATATTTGCAAAATATAAAAATATACCTTTTTTAGGATTGCCTGGAAACCCCGTTTCTGCGGGGGTTTGTTCATTAATTTTCTTAAGAGCATCAATTAATAAAATTTTAGGAGTTAATGAATTCTTTCCTGATTTACAAGTTGGAATCCTTAATGGCGAATTAAAAAAAAATGATCAAAGACTTGATTTTGTTAGAGCATATTTTGATAAAAATGATAAAAATACAATAATACCATTTTCAAAACAGGATAGTTCAATGATTAATTTATTTTCTAAATGTGACTGTCTTATTTTAAGAAAACCTTTTGAGAAAAAAGCTTTAAAAAATACTAAAATTAATTTTATAAAATTTCCTGATTTAATATAATTTATTGACTTAATCAACAATTTATGTAAGAACAAAAGGTGAATATGCTTACTATTAAACAATCACAATTACTAAATTACTTAATTAAAAAGATTGAGGAGAGTGGTACATCTCCGTCATATGAAGAAATTTGTAATTACTTAAATTTAAAATCAAAATCAGGTATTCACAGAATAGTTCAAGGTCTTTTAGAACGCGATTATATTATAAAGCTTAATAATAAAGCTAGGTCTATATATCCAAAAAAATATCCAAATGGTAAAATTTATTCTACATTAAAACAAGATCAAGACAATGAAGAAACCGATAACATCAATACCTTGAGTATACCACTTTTAGGTAAAATTGCTGCTGGATTACCCATAGAGGCAATTGAAACTGCTAATGAAAATATAGAAGTTCCTATTTCCTTCTTAGGGAAAGGTAAATGCTATGCATTAAAAGTTGATGGTGACTCAATGATTGAAGCTGGTATCTTACAAGATGATATAGCTATAATTGATACAGAAAGAAATCCCGTAAACGGAGACATAGTAGTTGCATTGATTGATGAAGAAGATGTAACTTTAAAGCGCTTTAGAAAAAATGGAGAAAGCATTGCCCTTGAGCCAGCAAACATAAATTATAAGACATACATATACGGGCCAAATAGAATAAAAGTTCAAGGCGTATTAACTTCTTTATATAGACACTACTAAAATTTTAAATCATGATAAGAACTAGGTTTGCACCATCGCCAACAGGTAAACTTCATATTGGAGGAGCAAGAACTGCATTATTTAATTACCTTTTTGCAAAAAGTAATGGTGGCAAATTTTTGCTTAGAATTGAAGATACAGATATCAAAAGATCTTCTAAAGAAAATATAGATGTAATTTTGAATGGGTTAAATTGGCTTAAATTAATTCCTTCAGAAAAAGAAAAATATCAATCTAACGAAACCCAACAACATATAGATATTGCCTATAAATTACTAAAAAATGGATTTGCATATAAATGTTATCTATCTACTGAAGAATTAAATGAAATGAGAAATCAATCTCGTAAAAAAGGTGAAGTCATTAAATCACCTTATAGAGATAATTTAGTCAATATAAAAAATAAAGATTTTGTTATTAGATTAAAAATGCCTCTAAAGGGACAAACAACCATTAATGACAAAGTTCAAGGTAAAGTCATTATAGATAATTCAATACTAGATGATATGGTTTTGTTAAGAAAGGACAATTCACCAACCTATATGTTGGCATCGGTTGTAGATGATTATAACATGGAAATAACCAACATTATTAGAGGAGATGACCATTTTAATAATGCCTTTAGGCAAATTCAAATAATTAAATATATGAATTGGCCAATACCAACTTATGCTCATATTCCATTAATACATGGAGAAGATGGAACTAAATTATCAAAAAGACATGGAGCAGAAAATGTCATGGATTATAAAAAAGATGGCTACGAGGTGGAAGTATTGAAAAATTACCTATTAAGATTAGGTTACTCAGTAAATGACGATAAAATATATGATTTAGAGAATAATACGTTTAATTTTAAATTAGATAAAATTAATAAAAGTCCATCAAGATTTGATTTAAAAAAATTATCCAATATGAATGCGTTGTATTTGAGAACACAACCTTTAAATAATTTACTCAATAGAATTAAAACAAAATTTAACTTGAATGAAGAAATTTTAGATAGACTTGATTTTTTATTACCAGATTTAATTCAAAGATATACTTACTTAAATGAAATTGAGAATGACTTTCTTTGGTTGTCAAATGATTTTACTAATAATGTATCAGATCTAAATCAAGAAAACTTAAATCTTGTATTTGAAGTATTAAGTATATTAAAATCAACTGAATGGAATTTAATTGAATTAAAAGAAAATATAGAAAAATGTTTAGTTGAAAATAATTTAAAAATGAAAGACCTTGGCCCAATTTTAAGAATTGTTTTAACAGGAAAGACAAATACTCCAGATATTTTTAAAGTTATATTTATTATTGGTAGAAATGAGTGTATAAAAAGATTAACTAAAGTTTAATGAAAGCAAAAATATGAATGATAATAAGAATGCAAAATTAATTTTAAATAATAAAGAGGTTGAGCTAGATGTATTGCATGGTTCAGTTGGACCGTCTGTAATAGATATTAGAAAACTTTATGGGGAGATAGGTTGTTTTACTTACGACCCTGGCTATGGTGCAACTGGTTCGTGTGAATCTGCTATAACTTATATTGATGGTGAAGAAGGAATATTGTTACATCGAGGATATTCTATTGATGACCTTGCCAATAAAAGTTCTTTTCTAGAGGTTGCTTACTTATTGTTAAATGGCGAACTACCAAAAAAAGAAGAAAAAGAAGAATTTGAAAATGCTATCACACTCCATACCATGGTTCATGAACAATTAATAAACTTCTATAGAGGTTTTCGAAGAGATGCTCATCCTATGGCAATTATGGTTGGAGTTGTTGGAGCTCTTTCAGCTTTTTACCCTGACTCAACAAATATTGATGACCCTTATGAAAGAATGGTTTCGTCACGAAGATTAATTGCAAAAATTCCAACCATTGCTGCTATGGCATATAAATATGCTCTAGGACAACCATTCAATTATCCATTAAATGATTTAAATTATTCTGAAAACTTTTTGAATATGTGTTTTTCTGTTCCAGCTGAAAAATACAAACTTAACAAAACTATTTCTGATGCATTAGATAAAATACTAATATTACATGCAGATCATGAACAAAATGCGTCAACTTCTACTGTAAGAATAGCAGGTTCTTCTGGAGCAAATCCGTTTGCTTGTATTGCATCAGGTATAGCTTCTTTATGGGGCCCATCTCATGGTGGAGCCAACGAAGCAGTACTGAATATGTTATCAGAGATTGGATCGAAAGATAAAATAATGGAATATGTCAATAAAGCTAAAGATAAAGACGATCCTTTTAGACTTTTTGGATTTGGTCACAGAGTTTATAAAAACTATGATCCAAGAGCTTCAGTAATGCGAAAAACATGTCATGAAGTCTTAGATTTGTTAGGTGTCAAAAATGAGCCTTTGTTAGATATAGCTATGGAATTAGAGAAAATTGCTCTAAAAGATGAATATTTTATTGAAAAAAAACTATATCCTAATGTTGATTTTTATTCTGGGATCATCTTAAAAGCTATGGGATTTCCAACAGACATGTTCACAGTATTATTTGCAGTAGCTAGAACAGTTGGTTGGGTTGCTCAATGGAATGAAATGATAACTGACCCAGTTCAACGAATAGGAAGACCAAGACAGTTATATACTGGAAAAGTTTCAAGAAAATTTGTGCCATTAGAAAAAAGATAATTAAGATAAAACATTTAAAATTGTTTTAGTTAAATTATAATTAAAGCCATTTTTATCCCGAATTATTTCTTTTTTAAGATCATTAGACAACTTTTGAAATTTATTTTTATGAACCTTATAATTATCATAATATTCACAAAATAATTTAAATAAATTTTCTATGTTACATTTTTCTTGAAATAAAAGAGGTAAAATTTTTTTTCCTGAAATAAAATTAGGTAAAACTACATTATCAATATTTACAAACAACCTTCCAAAAATTGCATTCATAAAACTTGTTTTATAAATTACTATAGTTGGAATTGATAACAACGACAATTGTAGTGTAGCTGTTCCACTACAACTAATAGCAACTTTAGATTCAGCAATTTCTTGAAATGATTTATCGAAATTTACTATATCAATAGAGTGTTGAAGATTATAAAATTTAATTTTATGCAGTATTGTTTTTTGAAAACGATCTAATGTAGGAAGCAACCACTTTATTTTATTTTTATAATGGTAATTAATTTTTAATACAGTTTTTAATAATACATCAATATTATATTTAATTTCACTTTCTCTACTGCCTGGTAAGATTAAGCAGTTTGTAAGATTTTTGGGTTTTAAATATTTTAAAGTATTTACTCTATTTAAAAACTTCTCAAAAATTGGATTTCCTAAATAAACTGTTTTGATATCATAACTTGCGAAATAGTTATCTTCATTTGGAATAATTGAAACCAGAATATCAAAAACTTTTTTCCACTTGTATGCTCTTGATGGACTATGTGCCCATATTGTAGGTAAAACAATGTGTATTAACTTAATTTCATTTGATACATTCTGTTTTTTTAAACCTTGTGCAAGCGAAAGTGAAAATAATTTTGCATCAACGGTTACTAAGATATCAGGGTTAATGAACTTAATTTTTTTAATTAGTTTATTTAATTTAATTTTTAATGAAAAAAAATTCAAAACTATCTCTGAAACCCCAAAATAGTTTATTTCAGTAAAATCAAATATAGTGGAAACACCATATGATTTCATTCTTGGACCGGTTACACCATAAAAATTTAAATCAAATTTATCTTTATTTTGTATTTTTATTTCATGAATTAAATCTGATGCAATAATATCACCTGATTCCTCTCCTACTAAAACAAAAATTTTTTTTGATTTTTTCAAATTAAACTTAATTTCCTATACAATATAAATAAAAATTTTTACTCTTACAAAAAGATCTAATTTCAGTTTCATTAAGAATAAGAACTCCTGTTTGCAAAAACCCAATGCCAAAAAAATTGTACTTATGAGCTAATTTTATCGTATCAATCCCTACTACAGGCATATCTAAATCTAATGTCTGATTTAACTTAGGTAGTTTAATTAAAACAGGACCAAATGAATTATTTTCATTTAATTGTTTATTATAGAATTTTCCACATCTCTTAATTAATTCATTAGTTCCCTCAATACCCTCAATACCTAAGATGTGATTTTTTCGAGCAACGATTGATTGTCCAATATCAAATTTTGAAATTAAATCTAGTATATTTTTACCAATTTTAATTGTATTTTTAAAATATTTTAAGTTTTCATCATTATGAAATTTATTATTAAAAATAATTTCATTTGCTTTAAAATTATGTTTTATAAGAGTTTTAGGTGAAACTACTACAAAGCCATTGTTTTCAAAAAAATTTTTAATTTTTTTCAAAGTTGTATCGTCACCAAAAAATTTAGTTTCATCAAGTATTTCTTTAACTTCTTTAGAAATTTTTATTCTATAATTTTTTTTTCGATAAAATTTACCAGCAAAAATTATTTTTTTTATATCATGAGTTTTAAATATTTTAATCATTTCATTAAAATCATGCATATCGACCATATATGCTTTATTTTCAAAACTACTTAAAACTGCAAGACTTTTTATTGCAATCACAAAAAAATCTTTATTCTTTTCTGCTAATAATATTGGTAAATTACCCTCGCCTGCAATAATACAACTTTTCACGAATTATTTGACCCTGGGTGCACAATTGATCTATGTGTATTATTATTTAAAAAATTCAAAATTTCATTAGCTAGTGGTTTATTACCAAAAACTTCTTTAACCTCACGTAACCTTTCAGTGAAAGTACCTTCTGGCGCAAATAGCAATCTATATACTTGTCTAAGTAATTTTATATCATCTCGTTTAAAAGATCTTCTCTTTAATCCTACTAAGTTTAATCCGCTCAGTTTACCTCTAGCTCCTACAACTGAAGAAAATGGAATGACATCACCTTCAACCATTGTACTTGCTCCAATTATAGCATGTTTTCCAATTCTACAAAATTGATGAATAGCTGAATAACCTCCTAAATAGCAATAATCACCAATTTCAACATGCCCACCAATAACTGCTCCATTAACAAAAATTACATTATTACCAACTATACAATCATGCGCAACGTGACATCCAACCATGAACAAACCATTATTTCCAATAGTTGTTATTTTTGATCCAATTTCTGTTCCTGGATGAATTGTAACATACTCTCTAAAAATGTTATTATCACCAATAATTAATTTTGACGTTCCACCAGTAAATTTAATATGCTGAGGAAGTGAACCTATAGCTGTAAATGCAGAGAATTCATTATTCTTACCTATTACTGTATCCCCTTCAATTACACAATGAGAACGTATTTTAGAGTTATTACCAATAATAACATTAGGACCAATAATTGAGTAGGGTCCAATTTCTATTTCATCACCATCTAATGTTGAACCATCAGAAACAATTGCAGTAGGGTGAATTTTATTTGGCATAATGATTAACTCTGTAGCATTGCTGAAAAATTAGATGAAGCCACCAAAACATCTTCTACATGAGCAGTTGCAGAAAATTTATAAAAATTTTTTCTATTACTTATTACTTTTACTTTTAGTCTTAATATATCACCTGGAGTAGTCATTTTTTTAAATTTTGTATTCTCAATACCTGTTAAGAAAACAGCTTTTCTCTTTTGAAGACTTTTATTCGAATAAGACATAAGACATGCGGCGGTTTGAGCCATAGCTTCTACAACCAAAACACCTGGCATAACTGGAAAATCAGGGAAATGACCATTAAAAAAATTTTCATTAATTGTAACATTTTTTATGCCTGTAGCACTTTCATTTACAATTATTTCTTCAACTCTATCAATTAGTAAAAAAGGGTATCTATGAGGTATTAAATCAATAATTTCATGATAGTTTAAGGTAATAGTTTTAGAGTTATTCATCTTATTTTACTCAACATTTTATTTAATTTTACCTGAATTTTTTGCCAATCATATAAACTTCTTGCTGGATATCCGCCAATCTTACTATTTTCAGGAAAGTTTTTAAATACTTTTGTTCCAGCAGAAATAAGGGAGTTACTTCCTATAAATATATTATCTGCAATACCCACGTCACCAGCAAGAATTACATTATTACCTAATTCAACTGACCCAGAAATTGCAGATTTTCCAGCTAGAATTGAATTTTTTCCAATTTTACAATTGTGAGCTATATGTACTTGATTATCTATTCTCACAAAATCACCTATAACTGTGTCATCAATGTGCCCTCTATCAACATTACAGTTCGAGCCAATAAATACATTATCACCAATTACAACAGCACCAATATGAAAATAAATATCACTATTAGGGGTGCCTGAATGAAATCCAAAGCCATTTTTTCCTATTACTGTATTTTGTGAAATCGTAACATTGTCTCCAATTATAGAACAATCTATGCAAACACCATCCATAATATGTACATTGTTTCCAATCAAACAGTTACAAGATATTGAGACATTATTTCCAATAATAACATCATTACCGATTTTAACATTCGCTTCAATCTTAGAAAAATCACCTATAGTAAAATTAGAACCAACAATAGATTTATCAGAAATTAATGAATTATTAATATTTAGCATTTTGGAAGTTTTTTGTTTTTTTGTACAAAATTTATTTATCAAATTACAGAAATCTAATTTAGGGTTTTCTGAAGGAATTACTAAATTATTATAAAAATTGTATTCATTTAAAGGTATTTTTATTAAACTAACACCCTTAATATCTCTTTTATCATTCAAATTAGATTTATTTACAAAAACTAAACTATCTTCTGAGGAAGTTGATAACGATGAAAACTGATTAATTTTAAAATCAAGTAAATTAGTATCTTCATTATTATATTTTAAAAATAACTCTTCTGATATATTTAAATATACTAAAATAGATTTTATATAAAGGTCAGTTTCAAGCTTAAAAAAAAGTTTATTCAATTTTTTTGCCTTTTTTAACAAATTGTATTTTAAGATTAGATGTTTTTTTATCAAACTCTTTTAACGCTTCATTAGTTAAATCTAAATCAAAATTATTTATTAAAAAAATATTTTCTCTTAATACAACAAAATCAATGTTCTTATCTTTAGAAATTTTTTTGATTACAGATGCTAACACATCTCTAAGCTTTTTTTGAATTAATTGGAATGATAAATTTAACTCTTTTTTTTCAGCAAAAGAAAACTTCTGAAAATTAGTTATTTCTTTCTTTAAATTATTTTTTTCAATATTATACTGTTTATCTGAAATTTTATTTTTATTTGATGATAGTTTTAATTCCTTATTCCTTAAGATTTTTTCTTGTTTTTTTATTTTATCATTAAGTCTTTTCTCAAACTTAATAAATTCTTTACCAAGTTTTTTCATAGTTAAAGATTCTTTTAAAATATTCCTAAAATCTACAATTCCAATTTTTGGATCATTTATTAAATTCACATTATTACTGATATACTTTTTTATAAAAATATTTTGAGGAAAAATTAACGCCTTACTTGTACTAATATTAATTAATAGAAAAAAAAACAAAGTAATGAAGTTAAAAGATAATCTCATAAATATTTAGAATGAAGTTCCTATAGAAAATTTAAAATTATTATCTTTATCGTAGCTTTCTTCACTTATTGGCCAACCCCAAATAAAGCTAAGAGGACCAACAGCAGTGTTCCAGTAAACAGCTACTCCAGCAGAAACTCTAGGGCTAGAATCGTTTATACCTTTTACATTACTAGGATAATCTGTATCCCACAATGATCCAATGTCAGAAAACATAGACACATCAATGCCTAAATCACCAGGTATTAGTTTTGTTGCCTTAATCTCAACTTGGCCTGTATAAAACTTATTACCTCCAACAGCATTATCATTTCCATTATCTCGAGGGCCAATACCATTTAAATCAAAACCTCTTACAGAATTGGAATTAAAATAAAATCTATTAGAACTTGTAACTTTTTCATCCTCCAATGAAGAAATGGCACCGAGTTTAGTTCCATAACTAAATATGTAATCACCATAACTAAATGGTATATACTGTTTAAATGCAGCTTCTGTTTTTAAAAATTTAGCGTCACCGCCTACACCAGCCATAGATATTTTTACTGATTTCTTTTCTCCTTTTGTTGGATTTAGAAAACTATCAGTATTGTTAGAAGAGATTGAATAATTGATTAGAGACGTTTCTATTTCAATTCCTTCTTCACCAGAAGTGGAAGTTCCTGTAAAGTTATCATCAGTAGTTGTTTTACTGGTTGTATATCTATATCCAAACCTATTACGATAATCACTTAATCTAAAACCTAAACCAATTTCAATACCAGTCAAATCAATATCTTTTTGACCAACCTCTCTTTGTTGATCAAATATATCTCCAGATAAAGATAAAGGAGTGTCTTGATAATATGGTTCAGTAATTCCTATATTATATTTGGTAGATTTTTCAGAAGAATTAATTGATATTCTTGTCTTTATGCCTTTTCCCAAAAAATTTTTTTCTTCTAAACCTATTGTAAAAGAAGTTTTTTCAACAGAATCATATCCAATTCCAAATGAAAAGGATCCTGTTAGATTTTCTACTACTTTTAGTTCAATGTCTATGACACCAGGAGTATCTGTTTTTAAAATGTTAACACCTACTGATTTAAAATAGCCCAATCTTTTAAGAGAATTTATAGATTCTCTTAGGTTTTGACCATTAAATGGATCACCTTCTAAAATCAATAATTCCCGTCTTATAACTTTGTCAAGTGTTCTAGTATTTCCAGTAATATTTATTCGTCTGACATAACTTTTGACAGCCTCTGTAATCACAAATTTTAAATCTAATGTAGCATTTTTATTATCTTTATTTAAAATTTGATGATTTATTTTAATGAAAGTAAAACCATCTTTTTCAAAAAAGTTATTTAATTGTTTTTTACTTTCTTCAACTGCTCTTTCATCAAATGAATCTCCTGTTTTAAAAAAAACTTGTTTCAAAATCTCATTTTTACTTGTATCAGAAAGTTCATTTTGAATTAAAACATTATTAACAACAAAAGATTTCCCCTCATTTAAAATAATATTTATATTGTAACCTGAGTAATCTGGTAGTAACTCTCTTTTGTATGACATTACTTTAAAATCCACAAAACCTCTTCTAAAATAAAATTTCTTTAATAAATTTTTATCTAAAGTGATATTTTCTTCTTTAAAAACGCTGCTACCAAACAATCTATAAAACGAGCTTTCTTTTGTTAGAATTACAGATTTTAACTTATTATTACTGAATACTTTATTTCCAAAAAAATTAATCTTATTAACTTTAACTAATTCGCCTTCTGATATTTCAAATAGCAGGTTTACCCTTGATTGAGATAGATCTTTCTTAGAAACTTCTACTTTTGCAAAGTTTCTCCCAGTTTTTGAATAAAGTAGCTTAATATTTTCGATAGCTTGATTTAATTTGTTTTTGCTAAATGTATCTCTTTTATTTATTTTAACTATATCTTTAAGTTGTTCATCTGTAAGAAAACTATTGCCAAAAAAATATATTTCATTAATTATCGGGGTTTCAATAACTTCAACAAAAAGTGTATCATTATCAACTTTAACTGATATATCATCAAAAAAATCAGACTGGTACAAATCTTTAGTAATTAGATTAATTTCTTCATCAGTGATTTTTTTATTTATATATCTATTTGTAATGTTGGTAATATAAGATTCAGGGATTCTTTTGTTTCCTTTTATTTCTACTTTTTTAATTAAATAATCATTTGAAAAAGAGATACTTGTTTTTAAAAATAATATTATTAAGAAAATTAAAAAAGAGTTTGTTTTTTTCATAATGGCCTCTTGGTTAATTCATCATTATATCAATTTTAATCCAAATCAAACAAATAATTTTTGAATATCAAAAAATGTAATAACTATCATTAGAAACATTAGTAAAAATACTCCCATTTGAATTAATTTATATTGTATTTTTTGGTTAATTGGCCGACCTAATATAAATTCTGTAAAATACATTAAAATATATCCACCATCTAGAGCAGGTATAGGTAATAAGTTTATTAGTCCAAGATTAATTGATAACAAGGCCATTAAAAAAAGAAAGTTAGGAATTCCTGAGGAAATAGCATTACCTGAAATTTTTGCAATTCCAATTGGGCCTGCAATGTCTTTTTTATCTATTTTAAAGCTAATTAATTTTATAAATCCTTTAATCCATTCATAAGTTAATAGTAATGTATCTTTTAGCCCATAGTAAATTGAAGAAATGAAATCATGTTGAATTAAAACAGGACTTGATGCAATTATCCCAATTTTATATGTTTTTATTTCCAAATCTTTTGTATCTAATATTTCTGGTTTTATGTTAAAAAATAATATTTTTTTATTTCTTAAAACTTCAAAACTTAATGATTTTTTGTTGTTAGCAACTATTTTTCTAATATCTTCAAAATTATACACTTTTTTGTTATCAATGCTTATAATCAAATCATTTGGTTTTAAACCTGATCTATCAGCTGGGGAATTTTTTACCACTTGATTAACTTCAGGCTTTACTTCATATCTTCCATGAAATGAATATAGTGTTGTAATTATTAAGACTCCTAAAACTATATTTGCTAATGGACCTGAGAAAACAATTGAAAAACGAGCAAACAAACTTGCATTATTAAAATATCCTTTATTATTTTTTTGATGATTTTTATCATTAACAAGTAATTCCCCTTTCATTTTTACATATCCCCCAAAAGGGATTAAACATATCTTCCACCTTGTTTTATATTTATCAGTAAAACCAATTAATTCCGGACCAAATCCAACAGAAAATTGTTCTACTATTACGCCATTTTTTTTTGCAGCCAAATAATGCCCTAGTTCATGAATAAAAACTAATGGTGTAAGAACTATCAAAAAACCAATTAGCGAAACAAAAAATGCATTCTCAAACATAAAATTTCTCCGATATATTTTTAGCAAAAATACGAGATTTTTTATCAATATCTAAAACTTCTTCAAGGCTGTATGCAGAATTAAAGTTTTGCTCATTTAGACATTCATCAATTATTTGTACTATATCTGTAAATTGTATCCTTTTTTTTAGAAATAAATCTACAGCTATCTCATTTGCTGCATTTAAGATTATAGAAAAATAATTTGGTCCATTTAATGCATCCCAACCAAAATTTAATCCAGGAAACTTTTTAAAATCAGGTTTTAAAAAATTTAGCTGCGAGACTTCAACAAGATTTAATTTAGGCAAGTTAAGATTATATCTTTCAGGATAACCAATAGCTACTGATAATGGACTTATCATATCAGGTAATGCTAAATTTGCTAAAACTGATCCATCTTTATAATGTACAAGACCATGAACTATAGATTCAGGGTGAATTACAACATTGATTTGACTTGATTTTAATCCAAAAAGAAGCCCAGCCTCTATAACCTCTAGAGCTTTATTAATTAATGTTGCACTATCAATTGATATTTTTTTACCCATTTCCCACTTAGGATGTTTTAAAGCTTCTTCAATTGTAATTTTTTCAAAACTTCTTAGAGGCCTATTTAAAAATGGACCACCAGAAGCTGTTAAAGTGATATGGCTAATATTGTCTCTATGATTATTGTCCAAGCATTGAAATATTGAATTGTGCTCAGAATCTACAGGTAATATTTTTACATTATTTTTTTTTGCGCATTCAATTAATATATTACCAGCAACTACGAGCGGCTCTTTATTTGCTATTGCAATATTATTACCATTACTTAATGCAACGTAAGCAGGCATTAAACCAGCTAATCCTGATATACCTGAAACAACTATATCACAATTTAAAGAAGCTAATTCAAGAAGACCTTCAACACCTTTCAAAACATTTTTGTTTCTATTAAATGTTACATCTTTATCATTACGAAAAAAACAGATATTTTTAACATTAAATTCTTCTGAAATTAATTTTAATTGTTCAGTATTTTTATAAGCTGAAATCCCAATGAGATTAAATTTTTCTCTCATCTGCCTAATTAAATTTAAAGTCGATGTTCCAATTGAACCAGTAGCTCCTAATAAAATTATATTTTTTAAAGTCATAGATTAGATCTCGCATCACTAAAGTATAAAATTAAAAATGATACAGGAAAGGAAAATAACCAACTATCGATCCTATCTAAAACACCACCATGACCAGGAAAAAGTTTTCCTAAATCTTTAATTTTTAACTTTCTTTTAAAAAAAGAAACGTACAAATCACCAATGAATGATGAAATTATTATTATAATTGTGTATAAAATCAAATTTAAATTCTTTAAATCGAAATATATAAAAATTGTTGTAAACAAAAATAATGAGCAAAATGTGCTACCAATATAACCTTCTATTGTTTTATTAGGACTAATTTTTGGAAAAATTTTAAATTTCCCAAATTTCTTTCCTATTAAGTAAGCAAAAATATCACAAAGCGAAATTATGGTAACAATAATAAAAATTAATTTAAATGATAAATCTTGATTTGTAATTATGTAAATAATAGAAAAAAAAGTAGAGTTTATTAAAAATCCAAGAATTGAAAAGTGAATGTTAGATTTTTTAAATAGGCTTAAAATTACTAATAAAGAACTTAAAGTATAAAAGGTTATTAATAGATATAGATCAACTAGATTAAATATTTCACTTTTTGAAATCAGAAAATATAGAATTACAACAAACGGCATATATATATGCAATTTTACTTTACTATGATTTAAGTTATAAATTTCTAAAAAAGAAAAAAAACTAATAACAACTATCATTGAATAGATGCCAATATTTCCAATTAAAAATAATCCCATTAGTAAAATTATTAAAATTAATGAAGTTGTAATTCTTTTGAAAAAATTACTATTAAAATCAATTCTCACATTCCACCAAATTTTCTTTTTCTAGATATAAATTCGTTTATAGCATCATCTAATAAATTAAAGTTAAAATCTGGCCACATTTCATTTAAAAAAATCAATTCTGTATACGCAAGATGCCAAAGCATAAAGTTTGATAATCTTTTTTCACCACCAGTTCTTATTAAAAGATCAATATTTGGAAAATTATAGTTAAACAGATATTTTTCAAAATCAGTTAATTTTTTTAAAGTTCTAATATTTTTATCTAATAAATCAACTAAATATTTTTTCACAGCAGTCAAAATTTCTTGCTGACCACCATAATTAACAGCGATTGTTAATGTAAGCGTGTTTTTCTTATTTGTTAAGTTAGTTAATAAAGAAGTTTTTTCTTTTATTTGTTTACCAAAAACATCTAAATCGCCAATAAATTTTATACTAATTTCATTAGATTCTGCCTCTGAAATTGCTTTATCTAAAAAATCATTAAACAATTTCATTAAATAAGAAATTTCTTTTTTTGATCTACTCCAGTTTTCTGTAGAAAATCCAAAAACAGTTAAATAATAAATTTTTAGCTTAATACAATTATGAATAGTATCTTGTAAAGTTTCTAATCCTTTTTCGTAAGCTTTTAGAAGAGAGTAATTATTTATTTTAGCCCACCTTCTGTTACCATCCATAATTATTGCAACATGTTTAGGATGATTTATTGTCATTTAGTTAGTATCTAAGATTTCGGATTGTTTTTTTTGAAAAATTTTTTCAATATTATTTATATAATCATCAGTAACTTTTTGAACAATATTTTCATTTTTATGTTTTTCATCGTCGCTTATTTCATTGTTTTTATGAGTTTTTCTAATATCTTCTATAATGTCTCTTCGGATATTTCTGATTGAAATCTTTGAATTTTCTGCAATTTGAGCTGCAACTTTTAATAATTCTTTTCTTCTTTCTTCTGATAATGCAGGAATTGGTATTCTTATTAAATTACCTTCCGTCATTGGGTTAAGACCTAGATTACTTTCTCTGATAGCTTTTTCTACAATTGATACATTGTTTGCATCCCAGATTGAAATAGTTATTAATCTTGCCTCAGGAACACTTACATTACCAACTTGATTAAGAGAAGTTTTATTACCATAAACATCAACTTTGATGGTATCTAACATATTTATTGAGGCTCGCCCTGCTCTAATACCATTTAGATCATTTTGATAAGAAATTATAGCCTTATCCATTTTTTGATTAATTAAATTTTCATTAAAATCATTCATTTTTAATCCTATTTTAATTTACAATTGTATAAATACCCTCATTACTTTTGCAAATTTTCAAGAGGTTACCATTTTCAAAAATTGAGCTAATAATAATAGGAATATTGTTTTCTCTTGCCAATGATACAGCAGATGCATCAATAACTTTTAGATCTTTTGACAAGACATCCATATATGTCAATGAATCAAATCTTTTTGCATCATTATCAATTTTAGGGTCAGCTGAATAAATGCCATCAACTAATGTTGATTTTATTAAAACATTGCAGTTCATTTCTGATGCCCTTAATGCTGCTGCCGTGTCTGTTGTAAAATATGGATTGCCTGTACCAGCTGCAAAAATTACGACTCTATTTTTTTCTAAATGTCTGAAAGCTTTTCTTCTAATATATGGTTCACAAACTGCTGATATAGGTAAAGCTGATTGTACTCTTGTAGGAATTCCTAATTTTTCTAGAGAATTTTGAAGCGCTAAAGAATTCATTACAGTTGCCAACATACCCATATTGTCACCAGTTGTTCTGTCCATACCTTGTGAAACACCTGTAACACCTCTGTAAATATTTCCTCCACCAATGACCAGACAAATTTCAGTGCCAAGATTTACAACATCTTTAATTTCATTAGATACTGTGTTGATCATTTCTGGACAAATTCCAAAATCATTATTTCCCATCAATGCCTCGCCAGATAACTTTAATAGAACTCTTTTCCAATATATATTTTTCAAAACCAAACTTTCTATTGATTTACAGTAGCTGCAACTTCAGCTGCAAAATCTTTTTGTTCAACTTCAATGCCTTGACCTAAAATCAACATTTTAAATGAGTCAATTGTAACCTCAGTCCCTAACTCAATTGAATATTGTTTTAATACATCTTTAATTTTAGTTTTCCCATCAATGACAAAAGTTTGCTCTAACAAAACAACTTCTTCACAAAATTTTCTAATCCTTCCTTCAACCATTTTTTCTGCAATATTTTTAGGTTTGCCAGTAGAAATTGCCTGTTCTATTAGAACTTGTCTTTCTTTATCAATTATTTTAGGGTCCAAACTTTCAAGATTTAAAGAAATTGGGTTTGAAGCAGCGATATGCATTGCAATTTTTTTCCCAATATCTTCTAAACTACTTTTATCAGCATTTGATTTTAAAGATAATATGACTGCTATTTTTCCTAAATTTTCAGAAACGGAATTGTGAACATAAGAAATAATTGAACCAGGTCCAGTCAACACAATTTTCTCAATTCTTCTTATATTTAAATTTTCTCCAATAGTAGCAACATTTTTTGTTAATTCTTCTTCAACAGAGTTTTCACCTTTAATAAATTTAGATTTAAGCAAATTATTTAAATTTCCGTCAGTAGTTAAAGCAATTTTTGAACAATCAGTTACAAACTTTTGAAATTTCTCATTTCTTGAAACAAAATCAGTTTCAGAATTAATTTCAATTAAACATGCTTCATTTTCAGAGATATATGCTCCTACCAAACCTTCGGCAGCAACTCTTCCACTTTTTTTTGCGGCAACGGATAATCCTTTTTTTCTGAGCCAATCGATTGACTTATCTACATCATTATCGTTTTGCATCAAAGCATTCTTGCAATCAACTATTCCAGCTCCTGACTTCTCTCTCAATTCTTTTATTAAATTAGCATTTAAACTCATATTAGTACCTACTCCATAAAATAAATTTTTACTCCGTATTAGATGTATTTTCTAAATCCATATTAAGGTTTTGATCATTTACATTTTCAAATGAATCTTTTTTATCAGCATCATGTATTGTATCTATTTCTTTATCACTTGGGATCTCTTCGTCAATATTAACTTCAGCTTTTCCAATATCAACTCCTGATTCTGTAAGATTTTCTTCCATTCCACTTAGAATTGCAGATCCAATAAGATCGCAGTATAAGGAAATCGACCTAACAGCGTCATCATTACCAGGAATAGGATAATCAATGTTACTAGGATCAGTATTAGTATCACAGACTGCAATAACTGGAATATTTAATTTTTTTGCTTCTTGTACAGCTATAGCTTCTTTATTGATGTCTATTACAAAAATTGCGTCAGGCAAATCAGGCATATTTTTAATTCCACCTAAATTTAATTCTAATTTTTCTTTAGATCTTTCGATATTTAGTTTTTCTTTTTTTGTGAGGCTATTTATTTCACCTGATTCAATTTTACTTTCTAGATCTTTAAGTCTTTTAATAGATTTTGAAACAGTTTCCCAATTTGTTAACATTCCACCGAGCCATCTGTGATTTACATAAAATTGACCACAATTTATTGCTGACGATGCAATTATATCTGAAGCAGATCTCTTAGTTCCAACAAATAATATTTTACCTCCTTTTTTTGCAATCTCATGAATAATCTCTAATGCACTATAAAGCATTGGGACTGTTTTTTCTAAATCAATTATATGTATCTTATTTCTATCTCCAAAAATAAATTCTTCCATTTTTGGATTCCACCTTCTTGTATGGTGGCCAAAGTGTATCCCAGCCTCTAAGAGCTGTCTCATAGTAAATGTAGGTATAGTCATTTTTTTTCCTTTACCGGTTAATGTTAATTAATACTTTATAAGATGCACCGGATGGTTTTTTAACCAAAGTATTAAACAAGTTAATCTCTAATAGTTTATTTTTAATAAATTATCAACAATTTATTTAAGTATAATTTTTTCCAAATAAGGTATCTTTGAAATATTATTTATGAACAAGTCATTAACTTTAACATTTTCATTTAAAATAATCCTTACTACATTATTATTGGTTTTTAAAATAATGTTAACATCTGAATTACCCGTCTCTATATTACAAATTTCGTCTTTGAGACTTTTTAAGCAATTTCTATCAGTTATGAACAAATCTAAAGATTTAATATTTTTTGAAATGTAATCAAAAAGTTTATGAATGCTTTGACAGATTATTCTGATGTTAGAATTTTTATCTGATCTTATTTCAAGATTGAAAATAAAAATTTGATTTTTATTAAAATTTTCTTCTAGAAAATATATATCTCTTATATCCACAAAAATCTCAACAATTCCATTGGTGTCCGATACTTCAATAACTCCATAAATATTACCACTCTGAGATCTTCTTTTAAAAATTTGCTTAACAATGCCAATAAATTTATAGCTTGTAGATGCTTTTGTTAAGTCATGATTGGTATAAAAAAAATTAGATTTTTTTAACTCAAATTTGTCATAAATAGATTCAACCTTTTTTATTGGATGTTGATCCAAGTAAAAACCAAGCGAGTTTAATTCATTTTCTTCATTTTCAAAAATTGAAAATTCTGGCACCATTTTAAATGATTTTGTTAATGATAATTCACTTATATTTTTGAATAAATTATTTTGATTACTTAATTTATCATTTTCTATCCTTTGTGAAAAAATTAAAACATTAGATATGGAACTGAACAATTTATTTCTAGATATGTTTAAATTATCAAAAGAACCAGATATGGTTAAACTTTCTAATCCTCTTTTACCAAATATATTTTGAGGTACTACATCTACAAAATGATCAAAACTTTTAAAATTTCCTAATTTATTTCTGATAGAAATCATTTTTTTAACTGCTTCATTTCCAACATTTTTAAGAGAAGACAAGCTATATCGTATACATTTTTGATCATTTAATTCTTCAACAGTAAATTTATCAAAGCTAAAATTAATACATGGAGGATGAATTTTAATTTTCATTTTATTCAATTCATTAACAAAAATTGACAGTTTTTCAACATTATCTGAGTCATATGTCATTAATGAAGCAAAAAATTCATGTGGGTGATAAGCTTTTAACCAAGCGCATTGATAAGCAATAAGCGCATAAGCCGCGGCATGAGATTTATTAAAACCATAACCTGCAAAAGCAGAAATTTTATCAAAAATTTCCTCAGCTTTAGATTTTTTTATATCAATTTTCTTTGCACCATTAATAAACTTTTCTTTTTGCATTGCCATTTCTTTTTTATCTTTTTTTCCCATAGCTCTTCTAAGGATATCTGCTGAAGCTAAACTATAATTAGCTAAGACTTGAGCTGCTTGCATCACTTGTTCTTGATAAATAAATATTCCATATGTCTCTGAAAGTATGTTCGACAAACTTTCATGCATATATTCAATCTTTTCAATGCCATGTTTTCTATTGATATAATTTGGAATATTTTCCATTGGACCTGGTCTATATAGAGCTACAACAGCAATAATATCCTCAAATCTATCTGGTTTTAATCCTCTAAGAGCACTTTGCATCCCTTTTGACTCAAGTTGAAAAACTCCAATAGTTTGTCCCTCTGACAACATGGAATATACTTTTTTATCATCTAAATTTATGTTTGAAATTTTAAAGTTTTTGTTATTTTTTTTTATTAATTTTTCAGCAAAAGCTATAATTGTTAGTGTTTTTAATCCAAGAATATCAAATTTAACTAAACCAGCTTTTTCAATGTATTTAAGGTTGAATTGTGTAGCTGGTATCTCACCTTGATTTTCACTATAAAGTGGAATTATATTATGAAGTTTTTTCTCAGCAATTACAATTCCAGCTGCATGAGTTGAAACATGCCTATTTAAGCCTTCAATTGCTAAAGAAAGATCAATTAATTTTGATACTTCTTCGTTTTCTTGTTTTGATTTTAATAACTCTTCTTGTGTTTCTAGGGCTTTTGATAAAGTAACTGGATTAGATGGGGTCGCTGGAATAAGTTTAGCAATTTGATCAACTTGACTATATGGCATCTCTAAAACTCTTCCTACATCTCTAATTGCTGCTCTTGCTTGCAAACTTCCAAATGTAATAATCTGTGCTACATTTTCATGCCCATATCTATTTTTAATATAATTTATTACTTCATCTCTTCGATCCTGACAAAAATCAATATCAAAATCAGGCATTGAGACTCTGTCAGGATTTAAAAATCTTTCAAATAAGAGACCCCATTTTATAGGATCTAATTCTGTAATTTTAATACACCAAGCAACAATTGAACCTGCTCCCGAACCTCTTCCAGGCCCAACTGGTATATCATTATCTTTTGACCATCTTACAAAATCAGAAACAATTAAAAAATAACCAGAAAAGCCCATTTTTGAAATAATATCTAATTCTTCATTAAGGCGATTTTTATATAGTTGACATTGATCCGAATCTTGAAAAAGTTTATTTTCTTTTAACCTTTTTTCTAAACCAGCCTCAGATATTTGTTTTAAAACAGTAAATTCGTCATCTGATTTTGAAGCTACAAACTTTGGCAAAGATAACTCTTTAGGCTTTAAGCAAAAAGAACATTTTTGAGCAATAATAATTGTATTTTGAAGCGCTTCTGGCAAATCTTTAAACAAAGAAAACATTTCAGATTTAGTTTTAAAATAGTTTTCGTTAGAAAATGAACTTTGTTTTTTTGAAGAAATTGTTTTGCTTTGCTCTATCAATGATAACATTTCAAAAGCTTCAAAATGATTTTTATCTTTAAAATAAGCATCGTTTGTTGCTACAATAGGAATGTCTAACTCTAATGCTAAAGATAAAAGTTCGTTTTCAGCTGAAGTTGTTTCTATAACATTAGACCTTTGCAACTCAATATAAAAATCATTACCAAGGATGGATTTAATATTTTTAGCACGATCAAAAGAAATATTTTTTTCTCCTAGAAATGTTGGATTACCAATATATCCATTTTGATACCCACCACTTAAAAAAATTAATCCGTGACTATGTTTAATTAGAAAATCAATATTAATTTTTTTATTAATATTTAAGTTGATGTCTTTATTAATTTTATTTGCTATTACAACTAAATTTTTATAACCATCATTTGATTTTGCTAACAAAACTAATTCAAAATGCTTGCTGTCAAAGTATTTATCATATACATTTACTTGCATTCCAATTATCGGCTGAATACCCGAAGAAAAAAGCTTTTCAGAGAACTCAAATGCACCAAAAAGATTAGATGTATCTGTAATAGCGCAAGCAGGCTGCATGTCATTAACACAAAAGTTTGCAATATAATTTGCAGTCAACATTCCTTCAGATAATGAATAATTTGTATGAGTTCTTAAATTAATAAAGTTTTGACAGTACATAAAAAAATCATTTTAAAATTTTAATATTTTTGTTTTCAATTAAAAAAATTTTATCCATCTTTTCCGCTAAAAAATTGTTGTGGGTAGCTATAATACAGCTTTTTTCTGTATCTAAAGTTATTTTCTTTAAAATGTTGAAAATTAATAAAGTGTTATCTTTATCTAAGTTTCCAGTTGGTTCATCAGCTAATATAAATTTTGGATTATTTGATAAAGCTCTTCCAATAGCAACTCTTTGAGACTCACCGCCAGATAATTTAGCAGGTCTATGATACATCCTATGTTCTAGATTTAAATAAGTCAAAATTTGTATTGCCTTTTTTTTTGCTTCATCAAAAGAAATTTTTTTAATCAAAGATGGAATGATAATATTTTCTAGAGCAGAAAATTCTGGGAAAAGTCTATGATTTTGAAACACAAAGCCAATATCGTTTAGCCGAATCTTATTAATTTCACTTTCAGTCAATAAAGAATAATCTTGATTTAAAATTTTAAACTGACCCGAAATAAATTTATCTAATAATCCAATACAATTTAATAATGTAGATTTTCCTGAACCACTTGGACCTAATAAAGCTACCATTTCTCCAGGATAGATTGTTATATTTAAGTTTTTAAAAATTTCTACGTTTTCAAACTTGTTTTTATAATGATAACTTACATCAAATAATTCTAAATATTTTGGAAAAACTTTATTCATATCTCAGAACTTCAGCAGGCAAAATTTTAGCCGCTTTCCAAGATGGAAAAATACTTGCTAAAATAGATAAAGATATTGAAGTTAAAATAATATAAGAAACTTCAGAAAAATCAATTTTTGATGGCAAATTTGTCAGAAAGTATATTTCTGGAGAAAAAAGTTCTTGATTTAGAATTATTGACAGAATTTTTTTTAAATATTCAATATTAATACTAAAAAAAATACCTAGCATTGCTCCAAAAAACGTCCCCAAAAGGCCAATAAATGTACCTATAAACAAAAATATTTTTAAAATAGATTTTCTTGATGATCCAATTGTTCTAAGTAAAGCAATATCTCCTGACTTGGCATTAACGAGCATAATCATAGAGGATATAATATTAAAAGCTGCTACTAAAATTATTAAAGTCAGAATTAAAAACATTACATTTTTTTCAACATTTAAAGCATTAATAAATGTATTATTTTGTTTTTTCCAATCTATAATTTCAAAGCTATCATTTAAGGCATTTTTAATAATTAAATATGAAGTGTCTGATGATTTGTAATCTTTTAGAAAGATTTCAATATTATTTGCAACATCTCCTAATTGTAAAAAATTTTGTGCGGATTTCCATGGCATAAAAATAAAATTATTATCATATTCATACATTCCTACATTAAACAAACCTCCAATTTTAAAAATTTGTTTTTGGGGGATTATACCTAAAGCTGTTTTGATACCATTAGCTGAAATTATGCTTATTTTATCACCAATCATGACATTTAATCTTTTAGCTAATCTTGTGCCTATAATTATTTCATTTTTTGTTTTAAAATTACTTTTTGTTAATTTGTTTAAATTATCCCATAGTAATTTTTTGGCTGGAAGGTCTGTCCATCTTATACCTTTTATCATGACACCGGTTACGAAATCTTTTGACCTTGCTAATCCTTGACCGTCAATTTGAGGTATAACAGAGAAAACATTACTATCATCACTTATCTTTTTAGAAATATCATTATAATCAGATATTAGTTTTCCATTATTAGCATAAACTACTAAATGGCCATTTATTCCAAGTATTCTATTAACTAATTCTTCTCTAAAACCATTCATTACTGACATAACGATAATTAATGTCGCCACACCAAGAGCAATGCCAACAAATGAGAACCATGTAGATAAAGATATAAAACCTTCAGTTTTTTTTGATCTTAAATATCTAAAAGCTAAATATAATTCAAAGGATTTAAAAAACATAAACATTAAACCATATTTTTATTAATAAAATTAAAGATTTCATTTAAACTTAGATTTGTTATTTCATTCGTTTTTCTAGTTTTGATCTCAAAGCTATCTTTTTTTATACCTTTTGGCCCAATTATAACTTGGTAAGGGAAACCTATTAAATCTGCTGTTGCTAACTTTGAACCAATACTTTCTTTAGTGTCATCAAATAAAACATCTATCATTTTTTCATTACAATAATTATAAATTTGATTTGAAATCTTCAAACATTCCACACTATCAGAACTCAAATTTATTAAACTACACATAAACGGTGAAACCTCTTTAGGCCAAATAATTCCATTTTCATCATGATTAGCCTCTATTATGCCTCCAACTAATCTTGAAACTCCTACACCATATGAACCCATGAAAACAGGTAAGTTTTGTCCCTTTTCATCAGTAATAGTTGCGTTCATTGGTTTTGAGTATTTTTGCCCAAAATGAAAAATATGCCCTACTTCAATACCTTTAGTTTTAATTAATTTACCAGATATATTTTGTGTTTGTTTAGGATCATACATTTCATCAGTAGCAGCATAAAATGACGTATATTTATTAATACATTCTTGCAAATTTTCATTATAATCAATTTCATCAAAAAGTTTTTGCATATGCAATAAACTCTCATCAAAAAAAACATCACTTTCGCCAGTTTGTGAAATTATAATAAACTCGTGACTTAAATCACCACCAATAGGACCAGTTTCTGCTTTCATTGCAATTGGACTAAGACCCATCTTTTTAAATAATTTCATGTAAGCTACAAACATTTTATTGTAAGATTTTTTTGCATCTTCTTGACTAACATCAAATGAGTAGGCATCTTTCATTAAAAATTCACGTCCTCTCATAACTCCAAACCTTGGTCTAACCTCGTCCCTAAATTTCCATTGAACATGATACAAATTTAATGGAAGATTCTTATAGCTTTGTACATTATTTCTAAAAATATCCGTAATCAATTCTTCATTAGTAGGCCCATACAATAACTCTTTATTATTTCTGTCTTTAATTCTAAGCATTTCTTTTCCGTAATCTTGATATCTATTTGATTCGATCCAAAGCTCAGCAGGTTGAATTGTTGGCATCAAAATTTCAATTGCTCCAGAGGCATTCATTTCTTTTTTTGTAATCTTTTCTATTTTATCTAAAACTTTTCTTCCAAGAGGTAGCCAAGAATAAATACCTGAAGAGGACTGTTGGCACATTCCAGATCTAAGCATTAGGATATGTGAAGTTATTTCAGCTTCTTTTGGTTTGTCCTTCTTAAAGGGTAAAAAATAATCTGTTAATTTCATAAGTAATCTCCAGTTTAATCTAATCTAAATTATTTAAAATTTAAAGGTAGATTGTAAATAAATAATCAATTAAATTAATAAAAAAAAAAGATAAAGATAAGTGATTAATTTATGACTTCATATAGCTTCCCTTTCACTAGAATGAGAAGAACAAGAGCAAAAAAATATATTAGAAATCTTGTTAAAGAAAATAGTTTAACAGTAAATGATTTTATTTACCCCATATTTATAGTTGATGGAACTGACAAAAAAGAACCCATACCAGAAATGCCAGGTCTTTACAGATATTCATTAGATAATCTAAAAAAAGAGCTTCTAAATATATCACATTTAAATATTCCTGCAGTTGCTATTTTCCCTAATATATCAAATAATTTAAAAAACTCCTCAGGTTCTGAAGCTCTCAATAAAAATAATATTGTTTGTAACGCTATTAAATTAATTAAAGATACTAATAATGAATTGGGTATAGTATGTGATGTAGCATTAGACCCTTACACTGACCATGGACATGATGGTATAATCATAAATAACTATGTAGATAATGATGAAACTGTAAAAATATTATGTGAACAAGCTCTTATTCAAACTGAAGCCGGATGTGATATCATTGCACCTAGTGATATGATGGATGGGAGAATTCGAAAAATCAGAGAAACACTTGAAAATAATAATCATAAAAATACCTTAATCATGTCTTACTCTGCTAAGTATTCCTCATCATTTTATAGTCCATTCAGACATGCAGTTGGATCATCTAAAAATTTTGGACTTAAAGATAAATCAACATATCAAATGGATTACAGTAATTCAAAAGAAGCTATTAGAGAAGCTGATTTAGATATTTCAGAGGGTGCAGATATGATTATGGTAAAGCCGGGATTGCCATACTTAGATATCATAAGTAAATTAAATCAAAAATTTGATATACCAATCTTCGCTTATCAGGTTTCTGGAGAATATTCAATGATTATGACAGCAATCAATAATGGACTATTGGACAAATCAGTAATTATAGAAACTTTAACAAGCTTTAAGAGAGCTGGTTGTTCAGGTATTTTAACTTATTTTGCTCCAATAGCCTCTAAAATTTTAAATGAAGATAAATAAATGAATAAAAAAAAATGGTCTTTTTGGATTGATAGGGGTGGTACATTTACAGATATTGTTGCAAAAAATCCTAAAAATGAAATTATTGTTAAAAAATTTCTTTCACAAAATGATAAAGTATATAAGGATGCTGCATCTTTTGGTATTATAAATATATTAAATAAAAATAATCAATTAAATTATAACCATATATCATCAAGTATTGATGAAATTAAAATGGGAACTACTGTTGCTACTAATGCATTACTTGAACGAAAAGGAGAAAGTACATTATTAGTAATAACAAAAGGATTTAAAGATGCCTTAGAAATTGCATATCAAGATCGTTCAAATATTTTTACAAAAAAGCCAATTAAACCACAAAACCTCTATAAAAAAGTAATAGAAGTCGATGAAAGAATTGATAGTGATGGAAATATTTTAAAAAAGTTAAATCTTAATAAGGTAAAAGATGATTTAATTAAATTTAAATCTAAAGGATTTAAAAGTTTAGCTGTTGTTCTCATGCATGGCTATAAATTTAAAAAGCATGAAGAGTTAATTGAAAAAATAGCTTTGAAAATTGGGTTTGAACAAATTTCAATAAGCTCAAAAGTATCACCATTAGTAAAAATTGTCTGTAGAGGAGATACTACTGTTGCAGATGCATATTTGTCACCTGTATTAAATAAATATATACATAACTTTACTTCAAACTTAACTGATAGTTTAAAAAATAATAATAAAGTAAAACAAAGTGTTTACTTTATGATGTCTTCCGGTGGCTTAACATCAGCTTTAAATTTTAAAGGAAAAGATTCTATTTTGTCAGGGCCAGCTGGTGGAGTAGTAGGTTCAGTTGAAACTATAAAAACTTTAGGTATAAATAAAATAATAAACTTTGATATGGGAGGGACTTCGACTGATGTTTCGCATTTTAATAAAGATTACGAAAGAAAAAATGAAAATTTAGTCGCTGGAACCAGAATTACCTCACCAATGCTTGATATTCATACAGTAGCTGCAGGCGGAGGTTCAATCTTAAAATTTGAAGATGATAGGTTTCAGGTAGGTCCTCAATCAGCAGGTTCAAACCCAGGCCCAACATGCTATGATAATAATGGACCTTTAACGATTACTGATGCAAATTTGATTGTTGGGAAAATATCACCAAAATATTTTCCAAAAATATTTGGCAAAAATCAAGATAAACCACTTAACAAGAAAAAGGTAATTACAAAATTCAACCAATTAAAAAATAAAAATAAGATTACTAAAAGTATTGAAAAAATTGCCTCTGGATATTTGCAAATTGCCTCCGAAAACATGGCAAATGCAATAAAAAAAATATCCATACAAAGAGGTCATGATATAACAAAATATACATTATCTTGTTACGGAGGTGCAAGTGGTCAACACGCTTGTTCAGTAGCTAATTCTCTTGGTATTAAAAAAATTGTTTTTAATAAATACTCTGGTGTTTTGTCTGCTTATGGAATGGGAATTTCAAATGTAAGAAGTTATCGACAAAAAAATGTAAATGAAAGACTTAATTATAAAAATTTAAAAAATTTAGACAAAGCATTTA